>NZ_CP028105.1:3000000-3300000 GCF_003019675.1 Fusobacterium ulcerans
TTGTCATGACTGAAAAATTAACTGAAGATAAACTGAGAGAAATAATAAAAAATGCTGAAGAATCTCCCGAACCAGAAGTAACTGTTGATATGACGCAGGGAGAAGAGAATCTTCTTATAAAAAGAGATCTGGAAGAATATACTAATTTAGAAGCAGGACAGTCAGAAAGCAATGTAGTTAAAAAATATTATGATTTTATAGACACTTTAAACGAAAAATTAAAAGAACATGATTTTGAAGACAAAACAGAAGTTATACATGTTGGACATGAAGTAGCTAAAGAGCTGAGAAGTGATAAGCTTATACCTGATGTAGAATTGGGGGTAGGAATGTCTTATCAGGATAGATACAGCTTAAAAAAAGATAGAATTGCTATGTTTGATCAGGAGCAAAGCGGAAGATTTTTTGTAAAGGAAGCAGCAGAGGAAAATGCAGATATGGATTCTATTCCATTATATGTAACTGGAAGGTATAAACTTCCTCAGATGGATGAGTGGCGTCCTTATTTAAAGCTTAATTTAGGATATGCTGTAAATAATATAGGAGGAAAAAGTAATTCCAGATATAAATCAATTAATGATACTGTCAATTCACAAAATGGTTCTTATTATGGAATGGGTGGAGGAATAGAATATAACAATGGTCTTACTTTAGATTTGATGTACCAGGTAAGTGAAGGAAGCAGCAGCTCAGACAGTAGAAAAGATGATGACAGCAGGGTGACTGTATCAGTAGAATATAAGTTGGATATATAATAAAGAGTATTTAAAGATTTTATCCGATAATGAAATAAATAAAAAATATTGTTTTATAAATATCCCAGCTTATATTCTTAAATTAAAAACCAGAAGAAATTATCCTCTGGCTTTAATTATTCCTTATCTTTTAACATATTTTTGATATTCTCTGGCATTAAAAACAGGGCTTCCATGTTTGTACTTAAAGGTATTTTTTTCATTCAGCACTTTTATTTTTACTTTTATAAGCCCCTCATTAGGGTTGGCTATTTTTGCAAAAGATGCCTTACTCAGATCAATTTCACGTCCATATTTTTTACCAAAAGATCCTCTATCTGTCACCACGACTACAACAGATTTTCCATTTTCCTTATTTGTTACCTTTAATACAGTTCCAAAATCATGTGAATTAGATGCACAAGTATATTGTCTAGAGTCGTATATATATCCACTTGCTGTACTTTTCCCCTCAAATCCTTTTGCATACCAGCTTGCTACTTTCCCACAAGCAGTTTGAGACATCAAAAATGCTATAATAAGAAGTCTTTTTAACATTCTCCCCATCACCCTCCTCTTTTATAAGCATTCTTTTAATTATTATACCATATTATTCCTATATATTTAAATAAAAATGACTATTTTTAGAATTAAAGAGTAAAAAACGATGTGAAAAATATCTGTTTTTCAAAAAAAAAGAGAACTTTTAATTTTAAGTTCTCTCTTAAATAATATTATTTTAAGTATTGATTTTTAAGTTCTGCTATTGTTCCTCTTACTTCAAGTTCAGCCAAAATAAAGTTTATAGTATTTAAAAGATGCTGTTGATCTTTAGCTACCATATATCCCATCTGGCTTTTAGTCAGAGTAGCATCTGTCAATGACCCTTCTAATTTAGGATTGATTTTCTCATAAGTAACAGCTTCAGGATTTTCAGTTACCATAATATCAACTTCTCCCTTTTCTACAGCAACTGGCACATCTAAATTATTTTTATAACGAATTATTGTGGCATTAGATAGATGCTCATCAGCAAATATCTCATTAGTTCCTCCAATATTTACTCCTACTTTTACACTCGGCTTATTGACAGCTTCAATCGAATTATATTTTCCCTTTTCTCCCTTTCTTACAAGATAGCATTTACCAAATACTAAATAAGGGTTGCTCATTTGAGCTTCTACCTGTCTTTTCACTGTTCTTGTTATTCCACCCATTGCTACATCATATTTATCTTCATTTAAATCTGATATAAGAGTTTTCCAAGTTGTAGGAACAAATTCGATTTTTACACCTAATTCCTTAGCTATAAGATTAGCTATTTCAATGTCATACCCTTCATATTTATCTCCATTGAGATAAGTAAATGGTTTATAATCTCCTGTTGTTCCGACTCTGATAACACCTTTTTTCATTATTTCCTCTACTTTATCCTTTCCATATGCTGTAATGCAAGATAGCAGAAGAATGATACTGATAAGAATTTTTTTCATGTTTTACTCCCCCTTGTTTATGATAGATAGATTATATCAATAACAAAAGCAAATTAGTAGATAACAATAAAAAAATTTAAAATGTTCGTATATACCTATTCTGAAGCTAAAAGATTCAACTGTTTACTAGGAAAATTATATAAAAAGTTGTTCCTCATTTACAAATGATAATGTAAATAAGATTAAAATACAGCATTTTTAATTTTGAAAAAAATATACTGAAACTGGAATTTATATGGGAAGTTGACTTTTATATGAAGTGCACTTTAGAGAATGGGGAATTTAAATAAGGAAAATGTTAAAATTATATACATAAAAAACTTTGCAATATTTTTTTATATAAACTATCATATAAAATATAATAAAAAATTTGATGGAGGCGATATGAAAAAAATTCTATTAATGGGTGGAAATCAGTTTTTGGGAAAAAGATTATGTGAATTTCTTTTAGATAAGGGATATACAGTTTATATTCTCAACAGAGGAAATAGAATAAATCCTGATGGAGCTGAATTTTTAAAATGTGATAGAAATATAAAAGATGATTTATGTAAATCTTTGAAAGATATCTCTATAGATTATATTGTAGATATATCAGCATATACCAGAGATCAGGCATCTCTTATTCAGGAAGTAATGACAGGAAAATATAGCCAATATATTCTTATAAGCAGTGCCTCAATATACAATGATATGAAACATATTCCAGCAAAAGAAACAGATAATACTGGAGCAAATGAAGTATGGGGTAAATATGCTGAAGATAAATATTTAAGTGAGAAAATTACTATTGAAAATGCTGAAAAACTAAATTTTAAATATACTATATTCAGACCATTCTATATTTATGACCCTGAAAATAATTTAGATAGGGAAAGTTATATGTTTGCAAGGTTTGAAAATAATATGCCTGTTTTTATTCCAGATAAAGGAGAAGAGATAATTCAGTTTGGTTATATTGATGATTTATGTGAAGCTGTGAATTTTTCATTAGGTAATTCTGATTTCTTCAACCAAATATTTAATATTTCTGGTAATGAAAGAATCACCATAAAAGATTATGCTGAACTGTGCAGCAATATCTGTAATAAGAAACCTATGATACAATATATCGATCTTGAAAAAGAAAATTTAAAAGCAAGAGACTGGTTTCCATTTAGAAATGAAAATCTAATAGGAGATATATCTAAAATTACTAAAACAGGATTTAAAAATAAATATTCATTAGAAGAAGGATTAAGAGAAACATATTTACACTTGAAGAAAAATAAAAAATTAGGGATGCCTATACTTAGTGATATTGAAAAAAACTTTCAAAAAAATAAAAAAGGATAAAATAAAGTAAGAATGAAATTTGGAAAGTAGAAAGGTTTGTTATTGATATAAACCTTTCTGCTGAATTATATTCCTATCTATAGATTATCCTCTTAAATATTTTTATAATGCTTTCATAGCGTAAGCTATATTTTGGAAAGTTTCCACACCTTTTAATAAAGCTGCTTCATCAAAATTAAATTTTGGATTATGCAGTGGATAAACATATCCTTTCTCTTCATTTCTTACTCCAAGGAAGAAAAATAATCCCGGAACTTTGTCAAGATAGAATGAAAAATCTTCAGCAATCATTTCTGGTTTTGCTTCAACAAAATTACTCCTCTTCACAGCTTCTCTGAATACATGATAAAGCTTTTCATCATTAATTACAGGAGAATACACAGGGGTGAAATTAAAATCTATTTTGACACCGTAGGAAAGCTCAAATCCCTTATTGATATTTTCCAGTCTTTCTTTGATAAATGCCATCATTGATTTAGAAAATATTCTGATAGTTCCAAGAAGTGAAACTTTTTCTGGAATTATATTTCTTGCACTTCCTCCATGTATAGAACCAATAGTAAGAACCATAGGGTCAATAGGAGTTATATTTCTCGATACAACACTTTGGTATGCTTCTATAAGTTTAGAAGTTATAAGAATAGTGTCGATACAGTTTTGAGGTTCTGCTCCATGCCCTCCTTTACCATAAATCTCTATATCAAGATTTATAGTTTGTGCCATAAGTGGTCCTATCTTTGTAGATACTGTTCCTTCAGGAAGCAATGGAAATAAATGCATTCCAAATATAGCTTCTATATTTTTATTTAGGAATTTTTCATGTACAGAAAGATATCTTGCTCCACCTTTCCCCTCTTCTCCCGGCTGGAATATAAGGACAATAGATTTATTAAATTTTACTCCTTTATCCTGCTGCTCTTTCAGCCATACTGCAAATGTCAGAAGAGTAGCAGCATGTCCATCATGTCCGCATCCGTGTGCTCTTCCATTTGTAGAAGCGAAATCACAGCCAGTATCTTCAGTTATAGGCAGAGCATCTATATCACTTCTAAAAGCAATACATCCCTCTTCTCCTTTGAAGTGTACCATAGTTCCTGTAGTATAATGTTCATTAACTATTTCTTCATATGGTATTCCATATTTTTTGAGCTTCTCTCTTATGTACTCTGCTGTTTTGTGTTCTTCAAAAGCTACCTCAGGTATTTGATGAAGTTCTCTTCTGAATTTTTTAAGAAGTTCTTTCACTATTCTTCCCCCTCACCACTGAAAACTACTTTTCCATCTATGATAGTATATTCAACTTTTGCATCTATTTGAAGAGGATCAGCTGACCAGATAACTATATCTGCATCTTTACCAACTTTGATAGATCCCACTCTGTCTTCTAATCCTAATATTTCAGCAGGGTTTATAGAGATAGCTTTAAGAGCTTCCCATTTATCAAGACCATCTTTTACTGCAAGAGCAGCACAAATCGGAAGATGTTGAAGAGGGATAACAGGACTGTCAGTTGTTATAGATATTTTTATTCCAGCTTTATTAAGAACAGCAGCTGTCTTAAAAGATTTATTTATAAGCTCAACTTTTGTTCTGTGCCCTAAGCTTGGTCCAACAATCATAGGATAATTTTCTTCAGCCAATTCATCAACTATACATCTAGCATCTGTTGAATGATCTAAAGTCATTTTTACATTAAATTCTTTAGCTATTCTGATAGCAGTGAATATATCATTTGCTTTATGTGCATGAGCCTTTAAAGGAATTTCTTTTTTCAAAACAGGGATTAAAGCTTCTAGTCTTGCATCATATTGAGGTTTTTTAGTAATATCATCTCCAGCAGCTTCAGATTTAAGCATATATTCTTTTGCTTTTTGAAGAGTCTCTCTAAGCATACCAGCAGTTCCCATTCTAGTAGTAGGCATTTTTCCTTTTGTTCCATAAAATCTCTTTGGATTTTCTCCAAAAGCACATTTCATAGCAATAGGAGCTTTTATTATCATTTTATCTATTCTTTTTCCAAAAGTTTTTATAGCAGCAAATTGTCCTCCAATTACATTAGCACTTCCCGGTCCAGTAGCTACTGAAGTAATTCCCCCTTGATAAGCTTCAGTAAATACTCTGTCCATAGGGTCAATTCCATCAATTGCTCTTAATTGAGGAGTTATTGGATCAGACTTTTCATTAACATCATCATTTTCAAAACCAACACTGTCTCCCATAAGCCCTAAATGACAGTGGGCATCAATAAATCCTGGAGCTACTATTTTATCTGTAGCATCAATAATTTCATCATCTTTCTTAGGTTTAATACTTTTTTTAATTCCAGTAATTTTACCATCTTCTATTGAAATATCCATTTTTTCAAATTTAGACTTTTCAACATCAAGTAAAGTACCATTCTTTATTATAATCATTCTAAAAACCTCCCAAAATAAATTATACATATATTCTATAACAATAAGAGTAATATTGCTATACTAAAAATAAAAATATTTCTCTCATCTAAAAAATGTGGTATATTTTATATATGTCTATACTACACATATATTACATGCTTAGGAGATGAAAGTAAAAATGAAAACTAGGGCCTTAAAATTTGACGAATTAGAAATAATTTTTTTATTTATAAAAAGCGGAGTAAGAAGAAATGGAATAAAAGTCAGAGCTAACGCACAAGTACATCTGATTTGTCTTATTCAATTAAATACTGGACTTAGAATAGGAGATGTGCTAAGTCTAAAAGTAAGTGACTTTGTTGATGGTAAATTATCCATAAGAGAGCAAAAAACGGGGAAAATACAGAATAGAAAAATTAATTATGAAGTTGTTAAAATAGTTGAAGCTTATTGTAGAAAGCGTTTTCTTAGTAGAAATGACAATATTTTTGATATATCATCTAGATGGGTGCAGAAAATATTAAAAAAAATCGCTATATGTGCTTCTATTGAAGGGCTATCCACACATAGTTTTAGAAAGACCTATGCTCATATTCAATATACAAATAATAAATTTAATATAGAATTAGTTAGGCGTCTATTAAATCATTCTTCAATAGCTGTAACTCAAAAATATCTCGGAATAACAGATAATGATGTGAATGTTGCCTCTGAAGGATTTAAAGTAATTTTCTAAAATATGAAATTTTTAAAACTTTCTATTTACAAAATGAAAAATAAAGGTTATATATATAGTAAGTAAGAATTACAATTTTAAGAGTTACTTTTAATTAAAACCCAAGGAGGAACAAATATGACTAAAAAAGAATTTGTGGAATTATATGCTAAAAATGGTGGATTTACTAAAAAAGAAGCGGAAAGAGCAGTAAATTTATTCTTAGCTTCTGTTGAAGATACACTTGTAAAAGGAGATGACATCACTTTCGTAGGTTGGGGTAAATGGGAAGTAAAAGAGAGAGCTGCTAGAGAAGTTAGAAATCCTCAAACTAATAAAAAAATGAGAATAGAAGCTAAAAAGGCAGTTAAGTTTAAAGTTGGAAAAACTCTAGCTGACAAAGTAAAATAAAAAAGCCAGCCTGTGTTCAATTTCACAGGCTTTTTTATTGTTATTTGATTATTATATATGGTATAATTTACTAGAGGTGGAACATGAGAGTAAATATTAATAATATAATAATTTCAATAGCTAAAAATCAAGATAAGGAAATATTAAAAGAGCTTGAAAAAAGAGGAATAAAAAAAGAGAATATAGAAATGCTCATATGGAATAAAAGATCCATAGACAGCAGAAAAAAGAATGATATAAAATTTATTTATAATATAGAAGTTTTATTAAAAAAAGAATTAGATATATCAGCATTATCTAATGTTCTTCCAGTGAAAGAAAAAGAAAAGATAATAAGAGAGCCTTTATATAAAAATAAAGAAGTAGCAGTAATTGGTGCAGGACCAGCAGGACTGTTCTCAGCATTAAGACTTGCTGAACATGGATATATTCCCCTTGTTTTTGAGAGAGGAGAAGAGGTAGATAAAAGAGATATAACTAACAACAGATTTATAGCTGACTCTATTCTTAATCCAGAATCAAATGTACAATTTGGAGAGGGAGGAGCTGGAACATATTCTGATGGGAAACTTAATACAAGAATAAAAAGCGAATATATAGATAAAGTATTTAGAGAGCTTGTTGATTGTGGAGCTCAAGAGGAAATATTGTGGGATTATAAACCTCATATAGGAACTGATGTATTAAAAGTAGTAGTAAAAAATATCAGAGAAAAAATAAAAAGCATGGGAGGAAAATTCTATTTTAATACTAAAATGGAAAATCTCCTTATAAAAAACAATTGTGTTATTGGAATCGAGACTATAAATAAAGATGGAGTAAAAGAGATTATCAGTACTGACTCTGTAATACTGGCAATAGGACATTCTTCAAGAGATACTTATAGGATGCTTCATAAAAATGGAGTTCATCTGGAAAATAAACCCTTTGCTGTGGGAGCAAGAATAGAACATCTGAGAAGTGATATAGATAAAATGCAGTATGGAAAATATGCTGACCATCCTTTATTAGGTGCAGCCACATACAGTGTAACATATAATAATAAAAAAGAAGACAGAGGAGTATTTTCATTCTGTATGTGTCCAGGTGGAGTTGTAGTCAATGCTGCTTCAGAAGAAGGAAAAACATTAGTAAATGGAATGAGCTACTCTAAAAGAGATGGAAAATTTTCAAACTCCGCCATTGTAGTAGGAATAAAGGAAAATGAATTTGGAGATGAACTTTTCTCTGGAATGAAGTTTCAGGAAAATTTAGAAAGAAAAACCTATGAAATTGGAAATAATTATGGTGCTGTTTACCAAAATGTTATAGATTTTATCGAAGGAAAGAAAACTTCTGGAAGTATTGAAAGCAGTTATGAAATGAAAATGAATTCATATGATTTAAATAATCTATTTCCAAAATTCATGACTGATAACATGAAGGCTGCCTTTCAACAATGGGGGAAAAATAGTTATTTTATATCAAAAAATGTAAATCTTATAGCTCCTGAAACACGAACCTCTGCTCCTGTTAAAATAACAAGAGATATAAAGGGGCAATCCATCAATATAAATGGATTATTTCCTATAGGAGAGGGAGCTGGGTATGCTGGTGGAATAGTAAGTGCAGCAGTGGATGGTCTTAAAATAGTTGACCTTGGTTTTACTAAAACTATTATTTAATTAAAAGGGAGGAAAATCATATGAAAAATTTCAATTATAACGTAAGTACAAAAATCCTTTTTGGAACTGGTAAAGTCGATGAACTTGGAAATGAAGTTAAAAAAATAGGTAGTAGAGTCCTTTTAGTATATGGTAAAGGAAGCATAAAAAGAAACGGACTTTATGATAAAGTTATAGAAGTATTAAAGAGAGAAGAAATATCTATATTTGAACTTCCTAATGTAGATCCAAATCCTAGGATAGAATGTGTATATTATGGAGCTGAAATATGTAAAAGAGAGAATATTAACCTTATCCTTGCTATAGGTGGAGGAAGTACTATAGACTGTGCTAAGGCAATAGCTGCACAAAGCAGATATAATGGAGATATATGGGAAGATTTATATGTAAAAAATAAGATGAAACAGCTTACTTCTGCTTTGCCAGTAGCTTCTGTTCTAACACTTGCTGCCACTGGAAGTGAAATGAATGGAAACAGTGTGATATCAAATATGAATGAAAACAGAAAGCTAGCTATAGGAAGTGACCTGCTAAGACCTGTTTTCTCTATACTTGATCCAATATATACTTACAGTGTAAATAAATATCATACAGCTGCTGGAACTGCTGACATAATGAGTCATATATTTGAGCAGTATTTTTCACCTGATCATGATGGATTTTTACAAAATCGTTTGATGGAAGGACTTTTAAAGACTATAATACACTTTGGTCCTATTGCATATAATGAACCTGAAAATTATGAAGCAAGAGCTAATCTAATGTGGGGAAGTTCTTTAGCATTGAATGGACTGCTTACTTATGGTAAAATATCTACAGACTGGGCAACTCATGGAATGGAACATGAACTAAGTGCTTATCATGATATAACTCATGGTGTTGGACTTGCTATTCTTACTCCTGTATGGATGGAATATGTATTGTCTGAAGAAAATGTTCATAGATTTGTAGAATATGGAAAATATGTATGGGACATTTCAGGGGATGATCCTATGGTTATTGCAAAAGAAGCAATAAATAAAACTAGAGAATTTTTTAAATCTCTGGATATCCCAAGTACTTTAAGAGAAGTAGGAATAGAGGAAGAAAATCTTGAAAGAATGGCTGATGCAGCTGTTGCTTTTGGTCCTCTTGGAACAATGAAAAAGCTTCACAAAGCAGATGTACTTGAGATTTTAAAAAGGGCTTTTTAAAATTTTAAATATAAATTAGGAGGTAACATAATAATGAACGAATACGATTTAAATGAAATGCGTAACGAGCAAGGAGTTTATGTCAATGTAGAAACGACGAACAAATTCCTTAGGAAAGTTTTTTTGAACATGGTAATTGGAGTACTTATTACAACACTAGTACCAATATACTTATTTGGTTTTAATGCAAGACTGCTGTATGCTATAATGCCTTATTTTAAAATAATAATGTTTGCAGAAATAGCATTGGTATTTGGATTAAGTTTAGGAATTAATAAGATGTCTTCTGGAACTGCAAGAATGATGTTCTTTCTTTATTCACTAATGAATGGAATTCTTTTCAGCAGTCTGGGATTTGTATTTCACCCTGTGAGTATATTTTATACTTTAGGAGTGGCTCTGATAATGTTTATAGTCATTGCAGCTTATGGGTATACTACAAGTGAAGATCTTAGCAACTATGGTAAATATTTAATGACAGGACTTATCAGTATAATTATAATGTCAGTAATCAATTTCTTCCTTAAAGCTCCTTTTCTTTACTGGATTGGAACTGTATTAGGAATAGTTATTTTCTCAGCTCTTATAGCTTATGATGTTAACAGAATCAAAAAGATAGCTTTCCAAATGGCAAACGGCGACGAAGAAGCTATGAATAAACTTGGAATAATTGGTGCATTGAATCTCTATCTTGACTTTATAAACCTATTCTTATATCTGTTAAGAATATTTGGAAAAAGAAGAAGGTAGTCTGGAGGAGATTGAATGAAAATAAAAAAATTACTCCCTTTAGTATTTGCAGCTATTTCTGTCAGTTTATTTGGAGGAACACATGACCTTCAAACAAACCTTTCAGAGATAAATGGAAAAATTATAACTGACAGAGGAAGAAGTCAGTTCAGAGAAAGCGTAATGTTTAAAAAAATGGATAGAAGAGGTTACAGTGGCAGTTCTCAATATATTGAAGGAATAGGAAAAATCAAGTCTTCTTATGATAAAGATGATAATAATACTGATTATGATGCAAAGATTAAAGGATTTTTAATGGCCACTAACAGTACTTTCTTATCTAACCCTGACTTCATGACAGGAATGAGCTTTGGTTATATAAGATCAAGGGCTGAATTTGATGATCAAGATGACAGCAGCCAAAAGATAAGAACTTATGGATTAAATACTTATCTTGCATATAACAAAGAAAACTGGCTTTTTATTGGAAGAGCTGGATATGATGAAAGTAAGAATATTTTAAAAACTACAAATATTTCTAATATAGTTTACAGAACTAAAAACTATTCTTTAGGAGCAGAGGGAGGATATTTCTTTGAACTTGGAGAAAAGTCACTCCTTTATCCATACTTAGGAGTTGGCTGGAATCAGTATACTACTAAAGGTCATGATGGAATATCTACTTCTAATGACAGAGTAGGAAGTGGAAATGTCGGACTTATGTATTCGAAAGAAATGGGAGATAAGTTCTTATTTACAGGAAATGCAGAATGGTCTTATGAATTTGCAGATAGAAAAAAATTTATTACAGATTCAGGAAAAATAAAGGCATTGGAAGTATCAAGAGATACAGGAATGTTTAGTTTAGGTTTAGGATATTATATTGATCCAGACTTTTTAGTAAATGTAAAATATCAAGGTTATGTAAATAAAAATTATTACTATGACATGATAATTTTAAGTTTTATACATAATTTCTAATATTAATAATATAAAACAAGAGGTTGACTAAAATCAACCTCTTTTATATTTGTTAAATTTTTATATTTTCTGGATCTTCTAATTTATCAGCCATTTCTGCAAATGTATCTTGTGATGGCTCATGTCTTTTTTCTTTTGGTGGAAATGTTGATTCATACTCAAAAAACTCATCTCCTCCAAATGGAATATCACTTAAAAATTCATGAAGATTTCCAGAAATTCCTTCCAGAGAACCAGGATAAAGCTCCATAGCTAAAAGTGCTTTAACAAAAACGCCATCAGCTCTTGCTATTCCAAACTTAGCTGCACTTTGAAATCCAACTCTTGTATAGTACCCAGGGTAACCATATATAGCTATTCCCTTATATCCCATTTCAGCTGCTGTTTTTTTACTATGTTCTATTAAAGCTTTTCCTATTCCAAGATTATGATATTTTGGATCTACACATAAGGGGCCGAAATTTAAAATCTCATGGGCTTTCCCATTTTTATCTCTTACTTCAGCTTTTGTATAGAAAATATATCCAACTATTTCTCCATCTTTAACTGCTACAAAGTTAAGTTCAGGAATCGTTACTTCAGAATCTCTTAAATAGTAAGGGATAAAATGTTCGCTGGCTCCTAGAACATATAGATTCCAAAAGGCTTCTCTAACCATCTCTTCAACTTTTCTATAATCATTTTTTTCTTCTAATCTTATTTCTAATTTCAATATTATCCTCCATCTAATTATATTTTTGACCGCGAATTTTTATCAAAACCTATAATAGAAAAGGACTTTTACATCCTTCCATTATAGGAAGAATACACTCTCATTATTTATCATCTAAATCACCTCTAATTAAAATTTTATTATATAAATACTCTATTTTAAAAAATAAAGACTATATCATATATTTAAACATCTTCGTTGTATGTTTTATAAAATTCTCCCAAGGGAATAAATGCTGCTCCCAATAAATTAGCATTATCAGAAAGAGAAGAAAATTCAAGAATATCTGTATCTTTACTGAAAATATTATTTGAGAAAATTATCTCTTTAAGTAAAGGTTCAAAATATTCTTTATAATCAGAAATTTTTCCTCCGATTATTATTTTATCAGAATTCAGCATCATCAAGGCTGTTTTTATTCCTAATGCTAAAATCCATGTATATCTCTCTAATATATTCTTACCTTTTTCTGTTTCTATAAATTTTTTCTGGAAGATATCTTCATACTCTTTAATTTCACATTGGAATTCTTTTTCAAATTCTTTCATTAAAGCTAGATTAGAACAATATTGTTCAAGACACCCTTCACTTCCGCAAACACATTTATCTCCATTTGGGATAATTGGAATATGCCCTATTTCCCCAGATTTATTTCCTTTTCCTCTGTACAACTGATCTTCAACTATAATTCCAGAACCTATACCAGTGTCTATTGATATGAAAAGAATATTTTTCTTTGTCTGAAGTCCAGAGTGATTAACTATATACTCACCTATAGCACCAGCATTAGCTTCATTTTCTAAGAATATTGGAAGACCAAATTCTTCTTCTATTTCTTTCATATCCTGATTAAGAAGAGTAAAATTTCCACCTAATTTTATCATATTATTTTCTGGATCTACAACTCCCGGAAGAACTATCCCTATTCCCTTTATAAATTCTTTTTTATCAAATTCCCATAAAAATTTTTTCAATTCGTTTATGACCAGAAAGACAAAATTCTCACTATTAATAAATTCTTCTTTGACAACAGTCTGTTTTAATATTTTTCCATCAAGATTTATCAGAACCATAGATATATGATTCATTTCTACTTTGATTCCTATGGAAAAATAAGCATTAGGATTAAATTGATATTTTACCGCTTTTCTGCCAAGTTTACCACTGTTAGTTCCTGTTTCATATATCAGCTTACTCGTTAAAAATCTTTCTAATATTTTCGTAACTGTTGGTATACTGATATTCAAATATTGAGATATTTCTAACTTGCTGAATTCTCTTACCTCCACCAGAAATCTAAAAGTTCTGTTTTCATTTCTGAGTTTCTCTCTCTTTTGATAAATTATTTCCATCTTTTCTCCTTTTGAATAGTTGGATACTTCTACCTATATTTTTACACGAATTACAATATTAAGTCAATAACTTAATTCAATTTTTTTATCTTTATTTGAATTATTGTGTTCTGATAAAATATTATTTTAAAAATTCCCGAAAAATATTTTTGTTTTTTAAAAGAAAGAATAATCTCCTTTAAAGTAAATTTTTTAACCATTTGTTTTACAAAAAAATGTAACTAAATATTTTGATATTATTTACAAAAATGAAAATAAATGTTATTATACAGTTAACATTTATATATTTGAGAAATTAGTAAACTTTACTGTTTAATACTAGTATAAATATAAAAAATTTCGTAATAGGTGATGTGCCATGGTCGTAAAAATAACAAAAGTGAAAAATCATTTAGAAAGCAATTTTGAATTTACAGTAGAAAATTTTGAAAAAGAATTAAATGATTTAAAAAGAGATTATAAAATAAAAAATGTTACTAACATGGAAGAACTAATAATTGAAAAGATCAAATTTTTTCACTACCTTGAAGAAGGAAAAGCAGAAAATCCTTTAGTTATAAAAGATTCTGATAAAAATGGCGGAATTCTTGTTATGCTTACAGGAAAAGATAAAGAAATTGTTTCTTATATAATAAATACTATATAAAAAGCTCTCATATATACGAGAGCTTTTTATATTACTAATTTTATTCAAGTTAACCATTATGATTTTTAATTGCTGTAAATAAAGGTTTTTTAAGAATTAGTTAGATTGAGCCTGTCCGTCATTAGTTCCTTCTACACTCTCTATTTCTTGAACTTCTACTTGTTCTTCATAAGGATTTGGAGTAGGAGTTTTTATTTTCATTTCAAGAGATGTAAGAGCTTCTTTCATTGTTCCAAATGTTTTTTCAATTTCTTTTGTTAATTTATCCTGTTCAGCTTTATTTTTTATATTAGCTACTTCTTTTTTTGCAGCATCTTCTTTAACCTGAATTTCAGATAATAATTTTTGTATTTTATCCTCTGTTTGAGCTTCAGTCATAGTAGAATCTTTAACTATACTTTCTTGAAAAGCTGCAAAATCTTTTTGAGTTTCTGTCATAAGTTTTTGTACTTCCTGATTAGGTTTATCATTTCCACATCCAGCAAGGACCAAAGCTGATAAAAGAGAACCTGCGATAATATAATTTAATTTTTTCATTTTCATATAAATTTCCTCCTAATTATTAATTAATTCCTTATATTATAAGTATTCGCTAAAAAAAACAATTTCTTTTTATTTATAATAATTTTTTTTAAGGTTATTATAATTTTAATCATCTCTTTTATTTTGCTGTATAAAATAGTATAATATATATGGAAAAGATTTAAAGAGAAAGGAACGATATGAAAAGAACAAGAGAAGAAAAAATTGCGAGAAAATTTATAGGTGCTCATGTCAGCACAGTAGGTGGACCTTTCAACGCTCCTAAAAATGCAAAAGAAATAGGAGCAAGAGCCTTTGGAATGTTTGTTAAAAATCAAAGAAGATGGGAAGCCAAGCCATTAACTGATGAAGACATAGAAAAATTCAAAAAAGCTTTAAAAGAATACAGCTACACTAATGAGTATATACTTCCTCATGACAGTTATCTTATAAATCTAGGTTCAAAAGATGAAGAGAAGAGAGAAAAATCTCTAAACGCTTTTATTGAAGAGATAAAAAGATGTGATCAATTAGGATTGAAATACCTAAACACTCACCCTGGAAGCCACCTAAATGAAATAACTGAAGATGAATGTATAGCTAATATAGCAGAATGTATAAACAAAGCTATTGATGCTACAGAAAATATAGTTATTGTACTGGAGAATACATCTGGTCAAGGTTCGAATATGGGATATAAATTTGAACATTTAGGAAAAATTATTGAAAAAATAAAAAATAAAGAAAGAATAGGAGCTTGTATTGATACTTGCCATACAATAACTGCTGGGTATGAATTAAAAGATGAAGCAGGTTATAAAAAAACTATGGATGAGTTTGAAAAATATGTTGGTTTTAAATATCTTAAAGGAGTACATCTTAATGACTCTAAATTTGATACTGGAAGTAAAAAAGATAGACATGACAGTATAGGAAAAGGAATATTAGGAATGGAATTTTTCGAAAGATTTATGAATGATGAAAGATTTGATAATATCCCTATTATATTGGAAACTATTGATAGTTCTATCTGGAAAGAAGAAATAAACCTTTTATATAGTCTTATCAAATAAATTCTAAGGAGGAATATATATGGATTTTTTAAGCAGAAGAACAATAAGAAAATTTAAAGAAAAAAAAGTAGAAAAAGAAGTGGTAATGGAGCTTATGAAGACTGCATTAGTATCTCCTAGTGGTAGAAATAGAAAGCCGTATGAATTTGTAGTAATAGATGATAAAGAAATAATAAAAAAATTATCTGTAGCTAAAGAAAGTGGAGCAACATTTGCAGCTGATGCACCACTTATGATAGTTATACTAGGGCATGAAAATCCTACTTGGGATGACGATTGTGCTATTGCCAGTACTATAATTCAATTAAAAGCTCATGATTTAGGACTTGGATCTTGCTGGATACAGACTAAAGAAAAAGTAGACAGTGAAGGGAATGCAACTGATGAAAATATCAAAAAGATTCTAGGAGCTCCATCAGAATTAAAAGTTCATAATATGATGGCTTTAGGATATCCTGATGAAGAGAAACCTGCCTATACAGATGCTGATGTTGATATGGCAAAACTTCATTTTAATAAATTCTAATTCTATGATAGTTTCAAGCTGAATTTAATTTAAAATTGAATTCAGCTTTTTTATTTACTTTTATTATTTGAAATAAAATGATAAAATCTATATAACAACTTCAACAATAAGGAGAGATTTATGAGTATAGCATCAGATTGGAATATACAGCAAAAAAATTTAAAAGAACTTATAAGCAAAAAAGAAACTTTTGATAGTGCAAAAGAGCTTTATCTCTCTATGCACAAATACCTTCATTTTTCTGATATTGATGACACCTTAATGAATCAATTATGGAAAAGCCTTGATACAAAAGATTTTTCTATTATGCCAACAATTAAAGATGTAACTATTGCTTGGAATATCTGGCATATAACAAGAATTGAAGATCTTACTATAAATATACTTCTTAATGAAAATAATCAGATATTTAACAAGGAGTGGAAAAAGAAGCTTAATGTAGAATTTACTGATACTGGAAATGCAATGACTGATGATGAAATAATGGAATTAAGCAGGAATATAAATATTGATGTATTAAAAGAATATAGAAAAGCTGTAGGAAATCAAAGTCAAAATATACTTTCAAAACTTGTATTTGAAGATATGAAAAGAAAAGTAGAAAGTAAAAACATTGAAAAAATACTAAAAGAAGGTGGAGTAACCACTCATCCTGATTCAATATGGCTTTTAGATTTCTGGGGAAGAAAAAATGTTGCTGGAATAATACTTATGCCTGGAACCAGACATCAAATAGGTCATTTAAATGATTGTATAAATCTCAAAGAAAAAATTGATAAGAAAAAAGATTATTATAAAAGTTAAAAGAGGATAAACTCAAATTTAGACTTAATTTTAGAGACTAATAAATTACTAAAATTATATTTCTATTTATGAGTTATCCTCTTTTTTTATCTTGATAGTTTCTGCAATGACTTTAAAATCATCTTATTTTTCTGCATTTTTTCAAATTTAGTTAATAACCAGTTAAGCTCCTGGTCGTTAATATTAAGCTCGTCTTTTACATAACTCTCTAGCTTTTCTATTTCCTGCGGCAAAAGAATAGGTCTTGTAGAGCTGTTTATCTCTTCAACAGTTCCTTCCCCTTCAAAGAAAAGAAGCACTTTTTTCCAGTTTGATAATAAGTCGGTTTTTCTTAACAGCATGATAGACTTATAGTCAAGCTGTGGAATTTCTTTATAGCCTTTTCTTTTTAGAAAAGTCTTGATTTCATCGTCTTTTTCACTGGCTAAAATAACCTCTCCAGCTTTCTTACTGTTCATTATTTTAGGAAGTCTTTTTACCTTGTTTTTAGTTCTAAGATATTTAGATAAAGGAATAGTTTTCACTTCATTGTAAAATTCACAGACATATTCATTGAATGTCATACCATCTGGAATTTGATTATTTTCTATAATTTCAATCATTTCATCAATTTTAGTAAAGTTTATCATAGTTTCAGAATCTCCTATCTTTTCAAAATAATCTCGTATCAATTATAACATTTATAGAAAGATTTTAAAAGGAAATTTGAAACTTATCAAATAATATGTTAGTATTTAATTATGAATAAATTAACTGGAGGAATAATGAGATTAGATAAATTTTTAACAGAATGTGGACTTGGCAGCAGAA
Organism: Fusobacterium ulcerans; assembly: GCF_003019675.1. NCBI lineage: Bacteria > Fusobacteriati > Fusobacteriota > Fusobacteriia > Fusobacteriales > Fusobacteriaceae > Fusobacterium > Fusobacterium ulcerans. The sequence continues at coordinate 3,018,097 of NZ_CP028105.1, forward strand.
GAGAAGTAAAAGAACTGCTTAATACAGGAGAAATAACTGTAAATGGGGCAGTGGCTGATAATCCGCAAATGAATATAAAAGAGAATGATGATGAAGTTTTTTATCAAGAAAGAAAGCTTGAATATAAGAAATTCAGATACTATATACTGAATAAAAAAGCTGGGTACATAACTGCTGTAGGAGATGCAAGAGATCAGACAGTTATGGATTTGTTGCCTGACTGGGTAATAAAAAAAGACTTAGCTCCTGTTGGAAGATTAGATAAAGATACTGAAGGGCTTCTTCTGCTGACTAGCGATGGAGCTTTAAATCATAAACTGCTGTCTCCAAAAAATCATGTGGAGAAAACTTATTACGCTGAACTTGAAAAAGAGATTTCTGAAGCAGATTTAGAAAGATTAAGAAATGGAGTAGATATAGGAGGATATATTACAATGCCGGGAAAGGCAGTAAAAATAGATTCTTGTAAAATCCACCTGACTATAAAAGAAGGAAAATTCCATCAAGTAAAAAAAATGTTGGAAGCAGTAGGGAATAAAGTTACATTTTTAAGAAGAGTTTCTTTTGGAAAATTAAAATTGGAAGATTTAGAACTCGGAGCTGTAAAAGAAGTAAGTATAGAAGATATTATATAATTTTCTTAATTTATTTAATAGGACTTTTAAAAAGAGGTAGAAATGGATATAGTTAAAAGAGAAGAAACCGGAGTAGCAGTCAGTCGAAGAAAGAAAAGAAACAAAGAAGAACGTAAAAGTATTTTTGAAATATATCGTTCTCAAAAAACTCTTAAAGATTATATGTTCTATCTTAAAGATTTTCTCAATTTCGTATATGAAGGAGAGGAAGGAATAAGAGCAGAAGAATTAATCGAACTGATGAAAGATGTAGAAAAACAAGATGTGGAAGACTATATCGCTTACTTGGTAGAAGACAGAAAGCTAAAGAAAACATCTATAAACAAGATAATTTCTTCATTAAAATCTTTATATAAGGAAATGGAAAAAAATGGTTATGAAAATCCATTTAAATATGTAGAACTTTTTAAAGTGTCAAGAAATATTGATAATGTACTTAAATTATCTTTCGAGGACATAAAAAAAATTATAGGACAATATCAAATAAATGGAGAAAAGGACTATAGAAATGTAAATATTTTATATACATTATTTTATACTGGAATGAGAAGTCAGGAATTAATCAATCTTAAATTCAAGCATATACTAGAAAGAGAAGGGAACTATTACATAAAATTGGAAGAAACTAAAAGTGGAAGAGAGCAATATAAATCTGTCCATGATATCCTTATTAAAAAATTGAAAGAATATAAAGAATATCTCCAGTCTCTTTACAATATAGATGACAGCGATATAGAGGATCACTATGTCTTTAGCAGCTCAACAGAAAAAAATACTCAACTTTCATACAGAGCACTTTATGATCTAGTTCAAAATATGGGTAAATTAATTGGTAAAGATATCAGTCCACATAATGTACGTCATGCTGTGGCAACAGAACTTTCTATTAATGGAGCAGATATTTTAGAGATAAGAGATTTTCTTGGTCATGCCGATACAAGAGTAACAGAAGTTTATATAAATGCTAAATCAATTTTAGAAAAAAGAGTTTTAGAAAAACTTCCTGTCTTTTCTTCTTTAGAAGATATTGATGAAGAAAAATAGTCTTATAATTTGAATTAAGAAAAATTATAAAATTTTGCTGAAAATTATTCAGAAAAAGAAATTTTCTTAAATAATTTCGATTTTATCACTTGCGAAAGCATCAGCCTATTAAGTCACATTTTTTATAAAATTAGCTCTTATTTCATGCGATTAATTACAAAATAATTTATTATTATCCGAATAAAAATTATTTGAATAATTTTACCACATATAATTAACATTATATGTGGTTTAGTTATTTGAAATAACATTGTAAAAATTATTTTAAATAATTTATAAGGAATTTTATAATAAAAAGAGATATCAGAAAATTATTATTAATTTTGTGGAGAAATTTTATTTTCCAGCGATATCTCTTTTTTATTTTTTCTATTAATTTAATTCTTATAAAAAGTCCTATAGTTTTTCTTAAAAAATAATTGAATTTTTCTTCTTGTCATTTTTTTCTTTAAGAATTTTTAAAGAAAATTTTTAAAATTTAATAATTTTTTCATATTTTTCTTAATAAAAATTATAGGTTGTTTATAAAAGCTACTTTCAAAAAAAAATTTTATCTAAAACATAAATCTCATTTTTATATATTGATAGAATTTTTTAATATAATAAGTAAAAAATAATTTTAGATTGAAACATTTTACAATTCTATTTCAGTTTTAAAAACTACAGTTGCTGTTCCAGATACTTGAACTTTTACTGGCTCGCTATTTTCTATATGAACATTTACATTTATTGTTCCTTCTCTATCTATAGACATTCCCTGCTTAGCAGAAAATTTCAAATTATCATTTTCAATTTTTACCAAATTATATTTTACTATATATGCTCCCACTGGTCCATTGGCATTCCCAGTTACTGGATCTTCTTCTATACCTATGGCTGGAGCAAACATTCTTCCTTTCAAAAGAATATCTTTTTCTTTGCTGTCAAAAGTAAATACGAAATATCCATTACAATTTATAATATCGCTCAGTTTATTGAGTTCTTTCATATCAGGTCTCAAATTATGAAGCTGTTTATAGTCTTTTATTCCTATCATTACTTTAGAATGCCCTGTTGAAACTATCTGTACAGGAGCTGCTGTTATAAGATCATCATTGTCAATTCCTAAAGCAGAAACTAATCTGTCTAAATTCTTTCCATTTATAATATCTCCGAATTCTACTTTTCCCTGTGTCATAATAACATTATAGCTATTATCTATTGGTTCTATTTCCACTGGAAGTATTCCTGCACCTGTTTTCTGTCTGATACAAGTTTTTTCTTTGAAATTATTTTCTAAGGCAATGACATAATGTGCTGCTATAGTAGCATGACCACAAATTGGAACTTCTCTTAAAGGAGTAAAAAATCTTACATGAACATCGTATTCCTTTGAATCAGATGAAAAAATAAAAGCTGTTTCAGAATTGTTTAATTCTCTTGCTATTCTCTGCATATCCACTTCAGTTAATCCATCAGCTTTATAAACTACTCCAGCTGGGTTTCCAAAAAACTTCTTATTAGAAAAAGAATCAATTTGATAAATCTTATAAGTATTTTTCATAGTTCCTCCTGAGTTCTTTTAGTTGATTAGATTATAGCATTTTACTTCAAAAAATAAAAGAACCAGAATATCTCTATCCTGGTCCATAGTTATTGATTTTTATTTAAATAAAACTATCAATGCTGGGTCTAAAACTCTAAATGTAAAGCTTTCAGTTATAAAAAGTTCTACAGCAGTTTCATTATGATTTTGATATCCTAGTGCATAATCTTCACCAATTATTAGTTCAATATTCTCATCATCAAATGGAAGAAGTATTGCTCCATCTATTGATTTGCTTACTATAATTTTATGTCCTAATATTTTTTCTAATTTTTCTGGTAATGAATATTCTTTAACTACAGTGTTTAAATAATACCATTTTTCATTACTTACAACTAGTACATAAGGTTTTTTAGCAAAAGCAGCATCTAATTTTAAAACACCATCAAATATAGCTTTTAATGTCTCATCAGTAGTTTTTCCAAAATCTAAAGTTTCATAACTACTTGATTTGTAAATTCCATCTATTTGTCCATCTTCAAGTCCTTTAAATATAGCGTCTTCTTCAAATTTAGCAGCTTTTTTAACTCCTTCATCCAAAGAACTATAATCTACATCCTTTGCTCCTCTTTCGATATTATCCAATTCCCATCTATTTAAAGGGAAGCAGATTCTTGATTCAGTAAGAGGTTGTACTTTATATACTCCATATTTTACATCATCTTTAGTTTTTACTTCCATTCTTCCAGTAGTTACAGAAGTTACTTCTCTTCCTAGTGGTCCTGTTACTTTTACAAATTTTCTAGCTGATAATTCTTTTGATAGTACTGCTGTTGCTCTTTCTTCTATTTCTTTCCACCCATTAGCTGTAATAGGTGCTAATTCTCTTTTTAAAAAGTCCATATATATTACCTCCCGATTATTTTAAGTTTCCAATTTTTAATGAAGAAGAAGATTGTGCTCCTTCTCCAGCAGTTGCTTGTGCTTCGATATCTTCCAATGATCCTTCTGTAAATAAATAATCTTTTAATTCGTGATCAAATTCAGGAATAGTTCTTCTTAGCCACTCTATAATCATAGCAGCATGTTCAATTTCTTCATTTCTGTTATGTATCATAAGTTTTCTTAATTCATCATCAGTAGCAAGTTCTGCTCTTTGGTTGTATACATCTACTGCGTCTAGTTCCTCTCTAAGACTTTCAATTGCTCTAGTTATATCTTTTGTATTGTTACTCAATGACTTCATGCTCTCTTGCATTGCTTTCATAGCTTCTACCATAATTCTTACCTCCAATTTATATTACATTACTAATAAACTCTTATATATATTATTCTACGGTCTGAATAGAAATCCTTTAAAAAAAATAAAAAAATAGACTTGAAATTTTCATGATTCCAAGTCCATTTATTTTAATTAAAAATTATTTTTATAAATTATTAATTTTTGTTATAACGCTCTATAAAACTATTTGGCGTTATATAAGTCAGCAAGCATTTTATCAGTATCTAAGTTATTTTTTTCGATATCTTTGAAATATCTATAAGTTCCAACTTTTAATTCTGCACAAGCTGCTTCATCTGAAACTATTATTCCGCATCTGTGTAATTGAAGAGCAGAAACAGTCCACATATGATTAACTCCCTCTTCCACTCCATAATGAAGTGCTCTTGCTTTATTATGACCAGTTACCATAATAAGAACTTCTTTAGCATCAAGTATTGTACCAACTCCTACAGTCAATGCTAATTTAGGAACTGCATTTATATCTCCACCAAAGAATCTTGCATTAGCAACTATTGTATCCATAGTCAGTTCTTTATCTCTAGTTCTTGAAGTAAGAGAAGATCCTGGTTCGTTAAAAGCAATATGTCCATCAGGTCCTATTCCTCCTAAGAACAAATGAATACCTCCATATGATTTTATTTTATCTTCGTATCTTTGACATTCAGCATCATGGTCTTCAGCCATTCCATCAAGAATATTTACATTTTCTTTTTTTATATCTATATGATTGAAAAAGTTAGTGAACATATAATGATGATAACTTTGATCATTATCAGGTGTCAATCCTACATATTCATCCATATTGAAAGTAACTACATTTTCAAAAGAAACTATTCCATCTTTATTTAATTGTATAAGTCTTTTATACATTTCTAATGGAGTACCTCCAGTAGGAAGTCCTAATACAAACGGTCTTTCTTTTGTAGGTTTAAATTCATTAATTTTTTTTGCTACATATACAGCAGCCCAATCTCCAACTTTTTTGTCTGTGATGATAACTCTCATAATACCCTCCATATGATTTTATTTTAAAAATCTTATTAATTAGCTTAGTTTAAACCCTTTTACAAGTTCGATGGCATTGAAAATATAATCTTGTAAATCTTCATTTTCTAGCATAAGTTTTATGTAGATCATATCTATTACTGTTAATTGTGATATTCTTGGAGATAAAGCTGTTGCTCTGAAATCACTTTTCATTTCTACAGTGCTTAATTTTATATCTCCCAATTCCCTTATAGGACTTTGTACTACACTTGTTAATGTAATTATTTTTACTTTTCTATTTTTAGCAGCTTTTGCAAGATTAAATACTTCCAAAGTTTTTCCACTATGAGATATTACAAAGAGAACATCATTTTCATTCATTGTAGCTAGATAGCTCAACTGCATATGAGTATCATTTTCAAATAAAGTCTGTTTTCCTAATTCTAAAAGTTTAAAATGAAAATCTTTAGCCACTATTCCTGAAAATCCTACTCCTGCAAGCATTATCTTTCTAGCTTCAGATATCATTTTTACAGCTTTTTCTAATTCTTTGAAATCTGTTATTTCATAAGTATTATTCACAGCCATTGTATTTTCAGTAGCCACTTTTTTTCCAATTATCTCAAAAGTATCTGTAGGCTTAATCTCTTCATGCATAATATTTACATGTGATTCAGCTTTTCTATTTCCGATATCCTGACTAAGTGAAAGCTTAAAATCAGGAAACCCTTTGAATCCTAACTTTTTAGAAAACCTCACAATATTAGTTCCCCCTTGATATATATTCTCTGCTTTCATTTCTTTTTCAATACTATTTAAAACATCTCTTTTATTAAGGCTCCACAATGGTGCAGCTAATGTTTCTTTATTTCCATCACCTGTCAGTCTGTGGATAACTATATTATACGATATATTTTGCAATATTTTAACTACTTTTTTCACATATTCTTCTTTTTTTTGTATTTTTAATTCATTTTCCTTATAAAATTTCTCTAATTCAGTATTTTTTATAATGTGCAATAAATGTATTTTTATTCCCCATGTTCCACATTTTTCAGAATATACAGCAGTATTCAAAGGATCATCTTCCTCTTCTCCTGGAAGTCCTACAATTATATGAGTAACAAATTTTATATTATATTTTTTTAATTTTTCAGCTGCTTCTTCATATGTCTTTAGAGGATACTGCCTATTAATAATTTTTGCAACTTTTTCATTAATAGTTTGCAGTCCTAGTTCTATCCATAAAAAATATTTATTATTTATTTCGTTCAATAATTCTATTATATTATCTCCTAAACAGTCTGGTCTGGTAGCAATAGCCAACCCTATTACCCTTGGATGAGAAAGAGCTTCATAATATATTTTTCTTAAATATTCAACATCCCCATATGTATTAGTAAAATTTTGAAAATACGCTATAACCTTTCCTGAAGGAAATTTATTTTCTATAAGTTTCAGCTGCTCTTCTATCTGTTCAGTGATAGATAATCTTCTGCTTCCTGCAAAATCTCCACTTCCGCTTTCACTACAAAATATACACCCTTTAGTGCTTAAAGTTCCATCTCTATTTGGACAAGTAAAACCTCCATCTAAAGAAACTTTATATATTTTTTCACCGAAAGTATTTTTGAAATAGTTATCCAATGAATTATATCTCTTCTTGCTGCTCATTATTATTCCTTTCTAAAATTGAAAACTTCTTTATTATATTGTAATAAATTTTCAAGAAAAAAGAAACACTATATTTTGTTTTTTATTAAAGTTACACTTTAAATAAGAATATTGTAAAAATAATTAATAAAATGTTTCATATTACTCCAATAGTATATTATAATGTAGTAACAGCAAAAAATTACATAATAAGAAATTTGGAGAAAAGGAAAATAGTCAAACAAAGGATTATATAATAACAAATTTAAAAATACAATAATCATTGATATAATTTTAAATAAAAATGATAGATAGCATAGGAGGAACAAATGAACAGGCAGCTAAGGGCAAATTTCTTTGTAGGGTTAGTAGCTTTATTTTGGGGATCTACTTACTTTCTAACCAAAATAGGAATAGGATTGCTGGAGCCTTTTAATCTCACTTCATTAAGGTTTGGAACAGCTTTTTTAGTAACAGCTTTATTTTTTTATAAAAGAATATTAAAAGCCGATAAAGTAACTTTTAAATATTCCATCATCTTGGGGATACTTGCATTTATCTCAGTATTGAGTATGACCATAGGAGTAAAATATACTAGTGCTTCTAATGCTGGATTTCTTATAAGTCTTTCAGTAGTCATGATTCCAGTGATATCAGTTATTTTTTTAAAGAAGAAAATAAAATTTAAATTGCTTATAAGTGTTATTTTAGCAACTATCGGAATAGTTCTTCTCACTTTAAATGATCAGCTTACTGTCAATAAAGGAGATCTTCTATGTATTATTTGTGCTCTGGCTTTTGCTCTGCAAGTTTTGGTTATGGAAAGGATTCCTAAAGATGCTGATTCAGTAGCAATAGGTGCTTTGCAAATGGGAATAGTAGGAATATTAAATATGATAATTTCATTGGGTACTGAGAGTTTTAAATTTCCTCATGATATAAAAATATGGGGGGTTATAATAATATTAGGAATATTCTGTACAGCGATATGCTATATCATGCAGATATATGCCTTGAAAGATACAAGTGCCATACAGGCAGGAATAATTTTATCCCTTGAACCTGTATTTTCAGCACTATTTGCCTATATATTCCTTGGAGAACTTCTCTCAATGAAAGGTTATCTAGGAGCAATTCTATTATTTATAAGTGTTATTTTAGCTGGAGTTATTTAGTTATAACTCCATTTTTATATTCAGGAACAATATCAAACATATCCATAGTGAAGCAATGATTCATATCTCCATAAAAACCTATTGTTTTTAGATATTCAAAATGCTTGCTTCCTTCAAGCGTCTCCTCTATACCAAGAGATGTTTCAGCTAATCTTTTCATAGCAAGGCTGATATCTGTAAGCTGAATATCTCTGTTTTTTTCTTTTACTCTTCTTATTATTTCTCCAGCACATAATGCATCATCCAAAGAAAAATTATTATCAGTACCAGAACAAATTATTACAGTATCATCATTTTCTTCTAATATTTTTTTAGCTACACTTTCTACATTTAAGAAGGCTGCTATAAAAAGTTTTTTAGAACCATTTGCAGAATTTTCAATAGCTCTAGTTCCATTACTTGTTGTCATAAACATATCTTTTCCTGATACAGCTTCCTTAGTATATTCCAATGGGGAATTTCCAAAATCAAAACCTTCTATCTTTAATCCTTTTCTCTCTCCACCTAAAACAAAAGATTTAGACTTTTTTGAATTTTCCAACACACTTTCAATATCTTTATAAGGATATACTGCCTTTGCTCCATTTGCCAGAGCTGTTATCATTACACTTGTTGCTCTGAGTACATCTATGATTACCACAATTTTATCTTTTATTTTTTCAGGCTGTATATCTGCTGCTGTTAAAATTATATCTATTTTCATCTCTCTTCTCCTTACATATATTTATATAGTAATTATATCACTTTTATCAAAAAAATGAAGAGAATGAGGGAAGAAATAAAAGTATAAAAAATAAACAGCCTCAATCCTAGAGATATAGAACTTCAGCTGTTTAAAATTTTTATATTATTTAAGTTAAACATTTAATAGAATGCACAGTGTCATATTAACTTTTCTCATCCTCTTAAAATTATATGGTTCTTAGTTAAAATATTTTTGAATAAGTTTGTCATAAGTTCCATTTGCTTTAATTTCACTTAAAGCTTTTTCAACTTTTTCTAAAAGTGCTTTATCATTTTTTCTTACAGCAATAGCATATTCTTCCTGCTCTGCATCTGCATCAGCTAAAACTAATCCTTTATTTTGAGCAACATAATTTTTAGCAGGCTCAGAATCCAATACAATAGCTTCAACTTTTCCAGCTTGAAGAGCCATTATTCCTGCATAAGCAGCATTGAATCTTTCAATTTTTACTCCATCAATTTCACTGACTACCATATCTCCAGTAAATCCAAGCATAACCCCTACTTTTTTACCTTTAAGATCAGCAAAAGATTTTATAGAATCATTTCCATCTTTTACTATAATTACTTGACTGGCAGTATAATAAGGTTGTGTAAAAGATACAGTTTTCATTCTTTCTTCATTGGCAGTCATTCCAGCTATTACCAAATCAACCTTTTTCATTTGAAGTGCTGGAAGCAGTCCATCAAATCCCATATCTACTATCTTTATATCTGCATCTACAAGTTTTCCAATTTCGTGAACTAAGTCCATATCAAATCCTGTTATTTCTCCATTTTCAAGGTATTCAAATGGTGGAAATTCTGCATTTGTTCCTACATATATTTTGTCCTTTGCCAGTGCTGTTGCTGATACTGATAATACCATACTTCCTATTAATAATAATTTAAAAAACTTTTTCATAATTTACCCCCTCCTTATATCTATTATTAAACTATATATTTCTTATTTATTCAAGACTTTCTCTAAAAATTCTTTTGTTCTTTCATGTTTTGGATTATCAAACAGCTCAGCAGGGGTAGTATCTTCTAATATATCTCCTCTATCCATGAAGAATAATCTATTTGCAACATTTCTTGCAAATCCCATTTCATGTGTTACTATAAGCATTGTCATTCCCTCTTTTGCCAGTCCTCTCATAACATCCAAAACCTCTTTAATCATTTCTGGGTCAAGAGCAGATGTAGGCTCATCAAAAAGCATTACTTCCGGTTCCATGGCAAGAGCTCTCGCTATAGCAATTCTTTGTTTCTGTCCTCCAGATAATTGATTAGGATAAGATGCTGCTTTCTCTCTCAATCCTACTTTATCTAATAGTGCCATTGCTTTTTTATCTGCCTCATCTTGAGAATAACCTTTCAATTTCATAGGTGAAAGAGTAAGATTTTCTAAAACTGTTTTATGTGGAAAAAGATTAAAATGCTGGAATACCATTCCCACTTTTTCACGTACTTTGTTAATATCAGTTTCTGAAGCCATAAGATCTTTACCTTTAAAATATATATGACCAGCTGTTGGTTCTTCAAGTCTGTTCAGGCATCTAAGGAAAGTAGATTTTCCACTTCCAGAAGGACCTATTATTGCTACAATATCTCCCTTATGTATTTCTGCACTTATATTTTTTAATACTTCTAATTTTCCAAAGTTTTTATATAAATTAGCTACCTTAATCACTTACCTTCAACCCCTTTTCTATTCCTCTCATGAATTTAGTAAATACAGCTGTTAATATTAGATATATCAGACCTACTGCCAGTAAAGGCTCTACTCCTCTGTATGTTTGGCTTGTAATGATATTTGCAGATCTCAATAAGTCTACTCCACCAATAAATCCTACTATAGATGTTTCTTTCAACAAAGTAATAAATTCACTTACTAGTGCTGGAAGTATTTTCTTTATAGCTTGTGGAATAATTATTTCTTTCATTGCAATACCATATGGCATCCCCAGAGCTCTTGCAGCTTCCATCTGTCCTTTGTCCAGTCCTTCTATACCAGCTCTTATTATTTCAGCAACATATGCTCCAGAGTTGATTCCGAAAGAAAGTCCAGCTATAACAAGTATAGGTGTATCTCTCAATGCTCCTACGAATATTAGGTTAGCAAGTATCATAAGCTGTACAACTGCTGGTGTTCCTCTTATAAGGTCTACATATGCAAATGCTAATGATGATAATGGATTAAATTTCTCCCATCCCTTTTTATGTTTTAATGGATAAAAATGCGACAGTTCCATAAGAGCAATAAATATTCCTAATAGTACTCCAATTAATGCTGCCAACATAGTTGTTCCTATAGAGAAAGCCAGACCATTTACAATATACATGTATCTGTTTCCTCCTAAAAAAATATCTTTTAGTAATGCTAAATACTCCATTTGTTCCCCCTTCATTATATTTAAATTTTTATTTTTTTTATAAAAAAAGTACAGCCTTCAAAACAGGTCTGTACTTAAACTCTTAAAAAAACAAAATCAATAGATAAATATCTATTGACCATTCTCATTCTATACTCATGGAAACATATTAAAGAATAAAGATAATTTCCAATCTTTTCAAAGAAAGTTTAATTTTGATCAGCCAATTTTAAAGATAAGGTGATATTCAATTTTCTATTAGTAGATTCCTTATCCTATTATTCCTGAATTTCATTTTACTTTCTCCCTTTAACTTAGTTACTTTATATTTTTTATTATTATACGCCATTACTTTTAAAAAGTCAATTCTTTTATTATGATACTATTTTTTTAATAAAATATTTTTTTGAACTTTTTTTTCATTTTTTATTATTTGGTATTGACATTGAACTAAAGTGGTGATATCATAGTAAATTATATTGAAGTGATAATAATTTAATAAGGAAGTGATTAGAATGAGTTACAAATCAAAATTAGACATCAGGCAGACGGAGGTCGCAATCAAACAAGTAAAAGATTTCTTTGAAAGGGAATTGGCTAAAGAACTAAATTTAACAAGAGTTTCAGCTCCATTATTCGTTAAACCAGAAAGCGGATTAAATGATAATTTGAATGGAATCGAAAGACCAGTAAGTTTTGTTACAAAAGCTGGAGATAAAGCTGAAATTGTTCACTCTTTAGCAAAATGGAAAAGAATGGCACTTCACAATTATAACTTCAATATAGGAGAAGGACTATACACTGACATGAATGCTATTAGAAGAGATGAAGATACAGATTTCATCCACTCATATTATGTTGACCAATGGGATTGGGAAAAAATAATAGCTAAAGAAGACAGAAAAGAAGAAACATTGAAAGAGATAGTTTCTGGAATATATGAGGTATTCAAAAAAACTGAAGATTATGTTAATTCGCTATATCCTGAACTGGACAAAAAGATACCTGAAAAAATAACATTTATTACTGCTCAGGAACTAGAAGATAAATATCCTCTGCTTACTCCAAAAGAAAGAGAACATGCAGCTGCTAAAGAATATGGTGCTGTGTTCCTTATGAAAATAGGAGGAACTCTTAACTCAGGAGAAAAACATGATGGAAGAGCACCTGACTATGATGACTGGGAATTAAATGGAGATATAATTCTTAACTATGAACCTTTAGGAATTGGATTAGAGCTTTCATCTATGGGAATAAGAGTAGATGAGGATTCATTAGTAAAACAGTTGGAAATATCTGGCTGTGAAGACAGAAAAGAATTGGATTATCATAAAAAGCTTATTAACAAAGAGCTTCCATATACAGTTGGTGGAGGAATAGGACAATCTCGTATCTGTATGTTCTTCCTTGACAAACTTCATATAGGAGAAGTTCAAGCTTCTATGTGGCCAAAAGAAGTTCATGAGATCTGTAAAAAATTAAATATTCACCTTTTATAAGAATTTTAATAATTGTTTCATATTCAAAAAAGTTGATTAATTAGGCTTATTTCACTAAAAATCCAAAACTCGTTACACTCAAACAGTTGTATTTTTCAGCGTTCAATTTCGCTGTATTAATCTAACTTTATCTCATAAATTACACAATTATTTAAGTTTTATAATGCTAAGATAAAGATAAATGTCCTCTCATTTAATTGGGAGGATTTTCTTTTGTAAAGAAATATGGTAAAATATTCTGATAAAACTAAGGGGGAGAGAAAATTGATTACGTCTATTTTATTGAAACAAATAATCACAATGTTTATGCTTATGGGGGTAGGTGCTGCACTTTATAAACTAAAATTCATAACGGATCAGGGAGCAAAGGAATTTGGAAATGTTCTGCTTCGTATAATTATACCAAGTGTTATTGTGAAATCATATATAGTGGAATTTACTCCAGAAAAATTCAGAGATATGTGGATGTCTACTGGCCTTGCTCTTTTGGGACTTCTTCTGGCAATGGGTATCTCTGCCTATGTTTATGGAAAAAGAAAGCCAATTGAAAACTTTGCTTCTTCATACTCTAATGCAGGATTCATTGGAATTCCATTGACACAGGCAGTTTTTGGAAGTGAAGCAGTATTTTATGTAGCTGCTTATGTTACTCTTTTAAATCTATTTCAATGGACTTATGGTGTATTTGTAATGACTGGAGAAACTGAGAATATAAAGCCTAAAAATCTGATTGCTAATCCAATGCTGCTAAGTATGATAATAGGACTTATAATATTTCTTTTCTCTATACCTGTACCTGAAACAGTTGTGACTACAATAGGTTTTCTTGCTTCAATGAATACTCCTGTTGCTATGCTGGTATTGGGAATATTTCTTGCTAAAGCTGATATAAAAGATATTTTCTTTGATTACAAGATTTATCCATGTATGGCTATGCGTCTTTTAGTTATTCCATTGATAACTTTAGTAGTATTTTATTTCTTACCAATAAAGAATACTACTATGGTAATGTCGGTTCTTATTGCTGCCTGTACTTCTGTTGGTGGAAATATAGTAATCTTTGCACAGCAATATGATAGAAATTATTTACTTGCTATAAAAACAGTTTGCTTGAGCACTATTCTTTCTATTGTTACAATACCATTATTTTTTATGGTTGTACAAATGTTATATATGTAGAAAATATTTAAAAATGGATGAAAAAAACTAGACTAAATTTTAGAAATTTGGAAATTAGAAAGATTTATGTAATTAATGAAGTGAATAAAATGTAAAAAACAGTATGTTTGAACATAGTGAGTTTACTGTTTTTAGTTTTAAGAACAAAATTAATAATAAATCTTTCTACTGGAAAATTTTAAAATTATATTTCTAGATATGAATCATCCATTTTTTACATATAACCATATTTCCCTTTCTCTCTTCTTATAAAAAACAGAGACACAAGAATAGATAATATCTCTGCAAAAGGAACTGCCAGCCATATTCCATTCACTTGAAATATCATTGGAAGAAAAAATATTCCCAATACTATAAATACCAGTGTTCTCATAAAAGAAATTACTGCTGAAATCTTTCCATTAGATAATGCTGTAAACAGAGAAGAGGAAAATATATTATATCCAGCAAATATATATGCTATTGCAAATAGTGAGAATCCTTTTATTGCAATATTATATACTTCTGTTCCCTCAGAAGCAAAAAATCCAACAATATATTTTGCAAATATCAAAGAAAGTAAAAATACTCCTACTGATGATCCCATAATAAGTTTTGAACAAATTTTAAATATTCTTTTTAACTGCTTCTTATTTTGATTTCCATAGTTGTAACTTATAATTGGGGCTGTCCCCATAGAAAATCCCAGATACACTGCTATAAATACAAACTGTGAGTAAAGTATTATAGTTATAGCTGCTACTCCCTTTTCTCCCATATATTTCATCATTACTATATTAAAAAGAAAAGTAACTACTCCACTGGAAATATCTGTAACCATTTCTGAAGAACCGTTTATACAACTTTCTATTAATGTTTTCCATTCTATTTTCACTTTCACAAAATATAAATTATTTCTCTTCTTTAAAAAATATACTATCCCAAATATTGAAATTATAAGATATCCTGATACTGTTGCTAATGCTGCTCCTATCATTCCCATTGCAAATGTTTTCATAAATAGATAATCTAATACAGCATTACTGATACCAGAGACAATAGTCATTCTCAATCCTAATTCTGGTCTTCCAGCTGTAATAAAAAAAGTTTGAAAAAGTATCTGCAATATGAAAAAAGGAGCAAAGAATATTATTATTTTCAAATAATCATAGGAATATTTTTCTAATGCTGGTGAAGCTCCTAAAAATCTTATAATCTCATTTAAAAATATATTTCCAAAGATAGAAATACAAATTCCTAGAAATATTCCAGTATACACTATGAGAGAAAAAGCATTTCTTGCTTCTTCATTTTTTCCCTCTCCCATTTTTTTTGCTATAATGGCACTTCCCCCAGCTGCAAACATAATAGCCAATGCATGAATAAAGCTGATAAATGGATAGGCTATATTCAGCCCTGAAAGTGCAGTTGTTCCAATGAATCTTGAAATAAATATTCCATCAACAATGGTATATAAAGACATAAACAGCATCATAATTATTGCTGGTACAGTAAATTTAATCAGTGATGATAAAGTAAATTTTTTTGATATTGTGTAACTCATTTTTTCCTCCGTGTTCTATAAAACTATTGAATTTATTTCTTACACTAGATATAATAAAGTATAAGGTAACTGGATAGTCAAGAGGAGAATGAAAATTATGATAAACAAATCTAACTTATATTTTACAACAGGAGAATTTGCAAAACTTTTCAATGTAAGTAAGTCTACACTTTTTTATTATGATGAAGTAGGAGTATTTTCTCCCATTATAAGAGAGGAAAATGACTACAGATTTTATGCAGTAGAACAAATAGAGGTATTTGAAGTTATAGTAACTTTGAAAGAACTTGGAATGTCTTTAAAAGATATAAAAGAATATATGGAAAATAGGACCCCAGAAAATTTTATTACTCTTATGGAGGAAAGAGAAAAAATAATAGATGAGAAAATAAGCTATTTGAAAGAAATCAAACAATTCTTTCGTAAGAAAGCTGATCTAGTAAGAGAAAGTTTATGTGTAGACACTAATAAAGTAGAGATAAAAGAATATCCAGATGAGTATCTTATTCCAATAAAAACTGAAATAAATAATGAAAAAGATATGGCTGTGTATCTGGCAAATCATATAAAATTCTGTGTAGATAAAAATATATACAGCCCACATCCTATAAGCGGTATGCAGGACTATGAAAATATTTCTAATGGGATTTACTATAAGTATTTATCATTTTATACTAAGATTACTCCAGAACAGCTTCCTCTTTTACTAAGCAATAATGTCCCCTACATTTTAAAGAAGAAAGGAAAATATATTGTTGCTTATCACTCTAAAGGATACTATTCATTAGATGAAGTATATGATAAAATATTTAATTTCATAAAAGAAAATAATTTAGAAACTACAGGAAATTTCTATGAAGATGTCTTATTAGATGAGCTTTCTATAAAGGGTTATGAAAACTATATGGTGCAAATATCAATTCAGGTAAAATAATTTAAGACTATGATATTTACAGTTCATAGGTTATAATAATATTGAAGTAAAATATATTAAGAAGAGGTGTTTTATGTTTAGATTAATAAAAAATGTTGAAGTATATTCTCCTAAATTTCTTGGAGCAAAGGATATCCTGTTCTATAACAACAAAATAGTAAAAATAGGAAATGATATAAATATTGATGGATTTGATTGTGAAGTTATAGATGGAACTGGGAAAAAAGCTATTCCAGGATATATTGACCAGCATATCCATATCACTGGTGGTGGTGGAGAAGGAAGTTTTAAAACTAGAGTTCCTGAAGCTCCATTATCTAAAATAGTTGAAGCTGGAGTTACTACTGTAGTTGGAGTACTTGGTACTGACAGTACTACAAGAAATGTAGAAAATCTTCTTGCTAAGGCTAAAAGTTTAAAAGAAGAAGGAATATCTTGCTATATTACAACTGGTGCATATGAATTTCCTTCACCAACTATTACTGGAACAGTAAAAAGAGATGTTACTTTTATTGAGGAAATAATAGGAGTAAAACTTGCTATCTCTGACCACAGAGCTTCTTTCATCAATGAAGACATTCTTGAGGATTTAGGATCACAAGTGAGAACAGCTGGAATGTTTGCCAACAAAGCTGGAATAGTAGTACTTCATATGGGAGATGGAGACAGAATTCTTTCTCAGGTACTAAATGTAATAAAAGATTCTGAAATTCCTATTAAACATTTTATCCCTACACATGTAAACAGAAAAGCTGAAGTATTTGAAGCTGCTTTAGATTTTGCTAAAAGAGGAGGATATATTGATATAACTTCTTCATTTACAGAAGAGGACTACATGACAGCAGCAAGAGGAGTAGTTGCTGCCCAGAAAGCTGGAGTGCCTTTAGACCGTATTACATTCAGTTCTGATGGATATGGAAGTTTTTCAGATTATGACGCAGCAGGAAATCTTATCAGAATAGGAGCTTCTCCTATAGATACTGACCATGAGCAGATAGTAGAGCTTGTTAAAAAACATGGATTCTCTCTTGAAGATGCTCTGCAATTTCTTACAGTAAATCCTGCCAAAGCTCTGAAACTTTATCCTAATAAAGGAATACTGGCTGAAGACAGTGACGCTGATATGATACTGTTAGATGAAAACCTAGATATCAATGATGTTTTTGCACTTGGAAAGCAATTTGTAAAAAATAAAAAGGTTATTGTAAAGGGAACATACGAAAATTAATTTGCAGCAGGAGGGGATATGTCAGAAAAAAATATCAATGAAGAAGATATTAATCTTGAAGATAAAAAATATCAGGAAAAATATGATGAAAAAACTTTTCTTAATAAATTGGGAAGTGTTGTAAAAAAAGTAGGGCTAAAAGGAGTTTACTATATATTGATTCTTTATTTTACTATGAAGAAGAAAGGTATTCCTCCAAAGGAAAAATCAATAATAATAGGAGCCTTAGGATATTTTATTCTCCCTCTGGATATTCTGCCAGATATTACTCCATTAGTTGGATACACTGATGACTTAATAGCATTAGGACTGGCTCTTGCTAAAGTAGCCCCATATATTGATGATGAAGTAAAAGCTAAAGCTAAAAGTGCAGTGCAAAAACTTTTTAAAACTACTGATGAAGAATTAGATAAATTTCTATAACAATGAAATAATAAAAAAGTTAGTTATATTTATACTCATATTAAGTAAATGAGATATGATAGTTAATCAGAATTTAGAAAGGATATGAATGAATATATTAAAACTTGAAACAGATAGATTTATATTAAGAAATTTTGAGAAAAAAGATATTGAAGCCTTATATTTTCTTTTGAAAGACACAGAAGTTAATACTTTTTTGCCATGGTTTCCTGTAAAAACGCTGGAAGAAGCAAAGATATTTTTTGAAAAACGATTAAAAAACCAGAAATATAGTATGGCAATTTGTTTACAAGATAATGACTATCCAATTGGATATGTAAAAGCAGAAATAGATGATAGTTATGATTTTGGTTATGCACTTCGTAAAGAATTTTGGCATAAAGGAATTGTTACTGAAGCAAGTAAGGCACTTGTTGAATTATTAAAAAAAGATGGTATTCCATATATTACTGCTACACATGATAAAAATAATCCTAGAAGTGGCAATATTATGCAACAGTTAGGTATGAAATATTGTTATTCATTTAAGGAACAATGGCAGCCCAAAAATATCCTAGTTACTTTTAGAATGTATCAATTAAATTTTGATGGGCAAGAAAACAGAGTATATAAAAAATATTGGAATCTTTATGATGAACATTTTATAGAAACAGAAATATAAATATTTTTAGCAGTTCCACTTTACTTAACTGATTAATAATATAAGACTCATTTTTCGCAATTAGAAAAGAAGATGTTTTTCTAATATAAATAGTGAGATTTTAAACAATTAGGGCAGTTAAAATTTTAACTGCCCTAATTATTGATATATAATGCTGGAATTTCTAAAAGTAAATATCCATTTAAGGATATCCTATTTTCATAATTAAATCTTCTTTGCTACAATAAATTTAACTTTTGTATTATTTATATGCTCAGGATTTTTAAACAGAGACAACAGCTCTCTCTTTATTTCCTGAGCAATTTTTTCAGGATAATATTGACTTATAGTCAGTCTATCAAGACGACTTTTCCACATCTCATAGACTTCTTTATCTGCAATTCCTGAAGCTGTTAGTTCTCTATCTTCAAGATCTTTTTCCAATATAATTTCCATATCAAATCTTTTAAGAGTATTCTTGATCTTTCTTCCTGCCTGAAAATCATATACTCCATTCTCTTTAATATGTTCTTCATATCTTGCAAGTTTTCCAAAGTTTTCTTCTGATAAAGGCTGGTGTCCTCTTAAAAGATCATCAATTTCTATAAGAGCTATCCAACCTCCAGACTTTAGTTTATTTACCCAATTTCCAATGACTTCTTTCATATCCTTAGGAAAATACGCTATTGAAAAGCTTGAAAAAATTCCATCTAACTCTTCTGTAATATAATCAATTTTTGAAATATCATTTTCTATAATACTTACATTCTTTATATTTTTTTCTTTTAGATTAGTGAGAAGATTCTGATTCCTGTCAACAGCTATTACTTGTCTTACTTTCTCTGAAATTATCTCAGTAAATCCACCAGTCCCACACCCTAAATCAGCAATAACCTGATTATCTTCGATAGGAAGCAGTTCTATTATTTCCAGCCATTTACGATATTCCTGCTGTTTTTCATATTCTTCTCTCAATTCCATTTTGATCTTTGCTCCTTTTATTTCCTAAGCACCAAGGTAAGCTTTCTTGATTTCAGGATTGTTCATAAGTTCTTTAGCATTTCCTTCTAGTGTTATATTTCCAGTTTCAATAACATAAGCACGGTGAGATATAGACAAAGCCATTTTAGCATTTTGTTCTACCAGTAAAATAGTAGTTCCAGCTTCATTTAATTTCTTAATTACTGCAAATATCTCTTTTACAAATAGTGGTGAAAGCCCCATAGAAGGTTCATCAAGTATCAAAAGCTTAGGTCTGCTCATAATAGCTCTTCCCATAGCAAGCATTTGCTGTTCTCCTCCTGAAAGAGTTCCAGCCATTTGATTTTTTCTTTCAGACATTCTAGGGAAAACCTCATAAAATTTTGCACGATCTTTTTCAAGATTTTCTGGAGTATCTTTTATAGTAAAAGCTCCTAACTTCAAGTTGTCTTTAACTAAAAGTCTTGAAAATATTCTTCTTCCCTCTGGAACTTGAGCAATTCCAATTTCACATATTTTATGTGACTTTTCTTTAGTAATATCTTTTCCTTCAAACATTATATTTCCCTGCTTAGATTGAATAAGCCCGGAAATTGTCTGCAAAGTAGTTGTTTTCCCAGCACCATTGGCACCAATCAGAGAAACTATCTCTCCCTGTTTTACATTTAAAGATATTCCTTTTAAAGCATGAATATTATCATAATACACATGCAGATCTTTTATTTCAAGCATATTTTCCATGAGATTTTATTCCTCCTCTTCTCCAATTTCATCATCATCCTGTCCAAGATATGCAGTAACAACTGCTGGCTCATTAACTACTTTTTTAGGATCTCCAGATGCGATTATATTTCCATGATCCAATACAACAAGTCTTTCACAAATTCCTAATACCAGTTTCATATCATGTTCTATCAAAAGAATTGCTATATTAAATTTATCTCTAATCAAACGAATGGTATTCATAAGTTCTTCTGTTTCTGTAGGATTCATTCCTGCTGCTGGCTCATCTAATAGAAGAACCTTTGGGTTAGTAGCCATTGCACGGGCTATTTCCAGTTTTCTTTGTTTTCCATAAGGAAGATTCCCTGCTGCTGTATGTGCATATTCTTCCAAACCAAATATTTTCAGAAGATCCATGGCCTTCTTTTCAGCTTCCTTCTCTTCTCTCCAGTATTTAGGAGTACGGAACATTCCTGCCAGTATTCCATATTTCATATTGAAGTTATTTGCTACAAGTACATTTTGAAGAACAGACAGATATTTAAAAAGTCTTATATTCTGAAATGTTCTTGCCAGTCCTTTTTTAACTAATTTAAATGTAGGCATCTTATTGATAACCTCTCCATTAAATTTATATTGGCCAGAAGTTGGTGAGTATACTCCAGTTAAAATATTAAAAACTGTTGTTTTTCCTGCACCATTTGGACCAATAAGTCCCACAAGTTCATTTTCTTTTATTTCAAGATTAAAATCTGTAACAGCTTTAAGAGCACCAAAAGTAATAGATATATCCTTGGCACTTAAAATAGGATTACTCATTTGAATCACCTTTTTTCTTCATAAATCTTTCAATTATTTTAGTTATCTGGAATTCTTTACGCCCTAATAATCCAGTAGGACGGAAAATCATTGTCATAATAAGGAGCAAAGAATAAACTATCATACGATAATCAGAGAATCCACGAAGAACCTCTGGAAGAATAGTCAATGCTATTGCTGAAAGAATAGAACCTGTAAAGCTTCCCATTCCTCCAAGTACTACCATTACCAATATATTGATTGAGTAGTTATAGTCAAATTGTCTTGCACCTAAAATACCAAGATAGTGTGCATAAACTCCCCCAGCTACTCCTGCAAATACTGCTGAAATAGTAAAGGCAAATGTCTTATAATATGTAGTGTTGATTCCTGAAGCTCCACTTGCTATTTCATCTTCACGAATAGATAAAACAGCCCGTCCATGCCTGCTGGTCATGACTGAAAACATCATCATAACAGATACAACCATGATTATATAGATTACGCCAAATTTGTTAAAACGAGGAATCCCACGAAGTCCTTGTGCTCCTCCAGTAAAACTGAAATATTCAATAAGAACTCTGATAATCTCTCCAAATGCCAGAGTGATGATAGCAAGATAATCTCCATTCAGTCTAAGAGCTGGAATACCAATGATGATACCGATAATTCCTGCAACTATACCTCCAATGATAAGTGCAAGAATATATCCGGGAATCCCTTCTACTATTCCACTCTTTGCAAATAGAGCAGCTGCATATGCTCCAACTGACATGAATCCAGCATGACCAATAGTAATCTGTCCAAGACAACCCACAGTAACATTAAGACTTACAGCAAGTATAATATTTATACAGATAAGCGTAAGAATATTTGTCTGATATCTTGAAATAAATCCAGCTCCAATCATACCTGTAAGTATGAAGTAAAGAACTGCTAATAAAATAAACGTTGAAATATAACTAAGCATTTTTGTTTTTGACATCTATATCACCTATACCTTTTCTCTCATATTTTTACCCAATATACCTGTTGGTTTGACTAACAGAACCACTATAAGGATAGCAAACACGAAAGCATCTGCTAATTGAGAAGAAAGATAAGCTCTTGTCAGACTTTCTACAATTCCAAGGATAAATCCTCCAATAACTGCTCCCGGAAGGATTCCAATTCCTCCTAAAACTGCTGCAATAAAAGCTTTTATTCCAAGCATAGCTCCCATAAGAGGCTGAACCTGAGGGTAAGCTGCAACATAAAGAACTGAAGCTACTGCTGCCAGTCCGCTTCCAATTGCAAATGTCAACTGAATAGTATGATCAACATTGATTCCTACAAGCTTGGCTGCTCCATAATCTTCACTTGTAGCCATCATTGCTTTTCCATATTTAGTTTTTTTCATAAAGTATTGAAGTCCAACTGATAAAATTATAGTAAGAACAATAGTTACTACTGTTCCAAAATTTAAATGCATTCTTCCTATAACGATAGGAGGATTTGTAAATACTTTCGGAAATGCTCTTGTATTTGGAGTAAAAAGTTTCATAAAAGTATTTTCTAATAATAAGCTTACTCCTATGGCTGTAATCAGGTTAGAAATTCTCGGAGAATTTCTAAGAGGTCTGTATGCTATCCTCTCTGTTAAAGTACCTAAAATTACACACACTATTATAGCTGGAAATACAGTAAGCCATACGGGCAACCCTATTCTTGTAAAGACTGGAATACTAAATAATGAAACATACGCTCCCACCATGATAATATCTCCATGAGCAAAGTTTATGAGCTGTGCTATTCCGTAAACCATCGTATATCCTAAGGATACCAAGGCATATATACTTCCTATTTGTAATCCATTTATTATCTGAAGTAAAAATTCCATTTATTAATCTCCTTTCACGTATTTTTTTAAAGAGAACCATCCCTCACAGAGAGATGGTTCATATCTTTAACTATTTAGGCTGAATAACTGAATCAAATGTATAATTTCCATTTACAACTTTGATAATAGTTACAGCTTTTACTGGGTTATTTTTAGCATCAAAAGTAAGTTGTCCAGTTACACCATCATAATTTATATTTTTCATTGCTTCAACAACAGCTTTTTTATCTGTAGAACCAGCTTTTTCAATAGAAGCTTTTACGATATAAGCAGCGTCATATCCTAAAGCAGAGAAAGCAGATGGATCTTCATTATATTTAGCTTTGTATGCTTTAATAAAGTTTTGTACTTTATCAGAAGTGTCTTGTGTTGAGTAGTGATTTGTAAAGTAACTGTTTTCAATAGCAGCATAAGCTGATTTATCTAAAGCTTTAGCAATTCCATCCCATCCGTCTGGACCGATGAAAGTAGATTTGATTCCAACTTCTCTTGCTTGAGTTGCAATTAAAGCTGCCTGCTCATAATACTCAGGTACAACTAGAACATCAGGATTAGTTGGAGCAATTTTTGTTAATTGAGCTTTAAAATCTTTGTCCCCATCTGCATATCCTTCTTTACCTACAATAGTAATTCCAAGTTTTCCAGCTTCTTCAGCAAATGATTTTGCAATTCCATCAGAATAGTCACTAGAGTTATTTACTAATATAGCAGCAGTTTTTGCATTAAGTTTTTGCTGTGCAAAGTTAGCTAAAACTACTCCTTGATATGGATCTGTAAAACATACACGGAATACATTCGGTCCTGCTTCTGTGATATTATATTGAGTTCCAGTAGGTGTAATCATAGGCATATTGTCTTGTGCTGCAATTTCTGCAACTGCCAGAGTTGGTTTAGATGTAATGTCTCCAATAAGAGCTACAACTCCATCATCAACTAGTCTATTATAAGCAGTAACTGCTTCAGTAGAATCTCCTTTTTCATCATAGACGATAAACTCTACTTTCTTTCCTAGTATTCCTCCGTTAGCATTGATCTCTTCAAAAGCTAGTTTACTTGCATTTGATGCAGTGATTCCATAAATAGCAAGCCCTCCAGTAAGAGGTGCAAGTCCTCCTATTTTGATAACTTCTGGTTCTTTTTTGTCAGCAGTTGCTGCTGGTTTGTCGCTGTTACCTCCACATGATGTTAATAATAACGAAAGTCCTAATAAAGCTGTGGTAAATTTTTTCATAATTGTTTCCCCCTTAATTTCTTTATTTTTAATTTAATTATAAACTATATTGTATACACTGACCAATAAAATAGATACTTTGTTTGCTGTAGACGTACAATTTAATTGGTTAAAAAAAAGCAGCCTGTTAGGCTGCAAAGTGTCTATTCTGTTCTTTGATAGTTTTCTATCAAAGAAAGTAGTTAATCATCAGAACTAATTTTTATTTAACATAAACATAGTTCAAAGATTCAGAATATTGTTTGTTAACCCTAACATAATCATTTGCATATAAAATTTTACTCACTATGTATATGAGTAGTATCACATATATGACTAATGATATTATGCTAAGTGTGAACATATTCTTCCTCCTTTTTCATAAAACTTATTGTTATGACGAGTATAAACCTAAATTAAAAAAAAATCAAGTAAAATTTTCAAAATATTTTTTATTTTTTCAAATTTATTGAATTTTAATTTCTTAATCAAATAAAATACCAAAAAAATAGTATTTAAATTATTTATATTTATACACGAACTTTTTTAAAAAATTTACTTTTTTATTTAATGACATCCAATAATTCTTCTTTATGTTTTTTCAATTCATGAAGAACATAGGGACAAGTTGCAAGTATTTTAATAGAGTGTTCTCTTGCATAATTTACAAGCTGATCAAATAATTGTTTTCCAAGTCCTAATCCTTTTTGACTGTCATCCACCCATGTGTGATCTGCTATCAACAGATCTTTGCCAGCAAAAACAAAAGTCATTTCTGCCACTCTTTCACCATCTTTTTCAATATAAAATTCACCGCTTTTATCTGATATTTTTCTTAGAATTTCCATTTAAATGCCTCCTTAATTAAAGAAATCTTTTATTTTATCTTTTAATTTATCTGTATCTACTAAATATTGTTTTACATCAATAAGCTCTCCATCTTTATATACCTCTGTAAGAATAAGTTCCTTCTCACTTGTATATCTATTCCAGTCACCATCCCTTTTTCCATTTAGAAAATTCCCTGTATAAGCAACTTCACCATTTTTATAATACTCATAAAAAGTTCCAACAGCCACTCCGTTTTCAAAAGAAGCTTTTGATTGAATCTGTCCATTCTCATAGTATGTGAACTGCTCTCCATTATATTTTCCATCTTTAAAAGTTTCTTTTATCTTTATCTGTCCGTTGTCATATTTTCCAGTAATAACTCCAGAATAAGGTTTCTCTTGATTTACTATATATACAATTCCGCTTCTTTTTTGTTTTTTTGAAATATCTACTTCACTTAGAGTACACCCTACTATTGAAAGAGCAGCAAGAACTAGTAAAAATTTTTTAAACATATTTTTTAACCTCCGATAAATTACTTTAATTAATATTAGAACAAAAGGCATAGTTTTCCTTTTATTTTTTTAATATTATTTTGTCTTATTTGAATTATACCCCATTTACTTTTCAAATAAAATAAAAAAGAAAAATTATATAATTTATATATACTATACTTAAAGCGCCGCTATTTACAAATTTTCAATTATTTTGTATAATAATGTATAAAATTATTCGTAGAAAGATTTAAGGAGGAAAAATGCATTACTATTCAACGGAAAAAACTTGTGCAAAACAGATAGGTGTTACTGTAGATGGAGATGGAATCATTACTGAAATAGAATTTGTAGGAGGATGTGACGGAAACACTCATGGACTTCAAAATCTTATCTTGGGAATGACTAAAGATGAAGTTATTCAAAAATTAGATGGAATAGACTGTAGAGGAAGAGGAACTTCTTGTCCTGACCAACTTGCAAAGATATTAAAAAACCTTAAATAAAATATATGAAACTCAGGGCAAAATATCCTGAGTTTTTATTTTTCCATATTAATTTAAAAAGGAATACATAATTTTTTTAGTAGAACCTTTATATATAAGTTTGAAGAGGAGGAAAAATT
Source organism: Fusobacterium ulcerans (assembly GCF_003019675.1). Classification (NCBI taxonomy): domain Bacteria; kingdom Fusobacteriati; phylum Fusobacteriota; class Fusobacteriia; order Fusobacteriales; family Fusobacteriaceae; genus Fusobacterium; species Fusobacterium ulcerans. Next base: position 3,044,489 of record NZ_CP028105.1, read on the forward strand.
CATGTACAAATATCTTTACTATTTTTTTATCTATTCTTTTTTGGGGTGGTGCCTCGAGGTATGCTATGCAGCACTAAACACAGGGACCTTTGTGAATAGAGGTTTTTTAAATGGTCCCTACTGTCCTATATATGGGGTAGGAGTTGTCATTGTCATTTTACTGGTATTTCCTTTGAGAAAAAATATGCTGCTGCTTTATGTAGCTTCTGTTGTTCTTACTTCTGTATTAGAATTAGTTACTGGGTTTGCACTTGAGAAAATATTTCACTATAGATGGTGGAATTATTCAGATGTTCCTTTTAATATTGATGGATATGTATGCCTGAAATTTTCTCTTATGTGGGGAATAGCATGTATTATAGTCGTTGATGTTATTCATCCATTAGTTGATGACTTTGTAAGATGGATACCACATTTTATTGGCAAAATATTATTAGGTATAATGATAGTGATGATGGCTATAGATTTAGTTGCTACTGTAGAAACTGTTTTAAAATTAAATTCAAGATTAGAAAAAATTGATAAAATAGCTGTAGATATACATGATTTTTCAAATGATATAGGAAGTAAATTGACTACTGATTTCTTAGCTACTGATAAAAAATTAAAAGATTTGGATCAGAAAAAAGAAGACTTACTGAAAAAATTAGATTGGGGACAAAGACGTATGCTGAAGGCTTTCCCTACTATGAAATCATCTCATCATAATGAATCATTTAAAGATATGCAGAATAATTTAAATTAATACAACTACTGAAATAATATAAAATTTTTAAACAGCTGAAGCTCTATATTCACAGAACTGAAGCTGTTTATTTTTTTGAACTTTCTTTATTTTAAAATTTCCTGCAACTTTTAATTCTATTTTTTATTCTCTAAATTTTTTTAAAAGATTTTTCATTTGAAGTTGTCATTAAATATGTCTTTAAAGTAAAATGTTTTGTTTTTAAGTATACTCTATCACTATATTATTTGAAATTTTAAGTAGATATATTTTCACTTCTAAACATATATTCTATATATTTTTAAAACATTGGCTAAAGGAGTAATATATACTAACAAATTTACATTGAAATACCTATATATTAATGCGGAGGAGGAAAAAGATGAAGAAAAAATTAATTACAATTTTAAGCTTGGCTCTCTTTATTTTTGGATGTTCATCTAAAGATGGAGAAAAGAAATCTAATGCACCAAAAGAAAAAGTGGTAATAGTATCACAAGGATCTAAACCAAAGAGTTTGGACCCTAATATGTACAACGAAATCCCTGCTCTAGCTGTTACAGAGCAAATATTCAACACTCTTTTAAGAATTGATGACAAAGGGAATGTAGTTCCTGAACTAGCTGAATCTTATGAATATGCTTCACCTACTGAACTTATCATCAAAATTAAGAAAAATGTAAAATTCCACAATGGTGATACTATGACTGTAAATGATGTGGTTTTCAGTCTTAACAGAATGCTTGAAAAACCTGCCAGCAGAATCATGGTTGAAATTATTGATAAAATAGAAATTTTAGATGATTCAACTATTAAACTTACATTAAAAAACAGTTCTGCTCCTTTACTATTTAGTTTAGCTCATCCATTAACTGCTATCCTAAATGAAAAAGATACAAAAGCTAAAAACGATATGATTGCAACTGAACCTATGGGAACTGGTCCTTACAAATTTGTAAGCTGGGGAGATGGAGAAAAAATCGAATTTGTAGCTTTTGATGATTATTTTGAAGGAAGACCTAAAATAGATAAACTTATAATAAGAGCTATTACTGAAAACAGCAGCAGACTTGCAGCTCTTGAGACTGGAGAAATTGATATTGCCTACTCAGTAGCACCTGTAGATACTGGAGTTATTGAAAACAATAAAAACCTTGAGCTTATCTCTGCTCCAACTACTTCAACTGAGTATATGACTTTGAACACTACTAAAGCTCCTTTCAATAATAAAGACTTTAGAGTTGCTCTTAACTATGCTCTTGATAAACAAAGTATGGCTGACTCAGTATTTATGGGAAAAGCTAAACCAGCTACTACTATAGTAAACCCAAATGTTTTTGGTTACTCAAGTGAAGTCCCTGGATTTGAATACAACCCTGAAAAAGCTAAAGAGCTTATAAAAAAATCTGGTGTTACTAATCCAAACTTTAAACTATATGTAAATGATAATGCTGTAAGATTACAGCTTGCTCAAATAGTTCAGGCTAACTTCAAAGAAGTTGGAATTGATATGGAAATAGAAACTCTTGAATGGGGAGCTTATCTTCAAAGAACTGCTCAAGGTGAACATACTGCTTTCATAGGTGGATGGGTATCTGGAACTTCTGATGCTGATATCGTTCTTTATCCATTACTTCACAGCAGTTCACATGGTGGAGCTGGAAACAGAGCTTTCTATACTAACAAAGATTTTGACAAAGAAGTAGAAATAGCTCGTACAACTTCTGATCCAGAAATAAGAAAAGCTCATTACAAAAATGCTCAAATGATATTACAGGAAGAATCTCCATTAATCGTTCTTCTATATAAAAATGAAAATATTGGAATCAACAAAAGAATAAAAGGATTCAAATATGATCCAACTACAATGCACAATTTATATAATTTAGATATAGTAGAAGTAAAATAATAAAATTTCAACAATATATTTAAGGAGTGATTTTAGATGAATATTGATTTAGATTACATCTTAGATACAACAGTGGAACTTCTTGGAATACCAAGCCCTGTTGGATTCACAGATGCTGTTATGAACAGAGTAGGAGAAGAACTTAATGCTCTTAATGTTCCTTTCAAAATGACAAAAAAAAGAGCCATCATTGCTTTTATTGAAGGAGAAGACAGAAACTACAAAAAAATGATTTCTGCCCATCTTGATACTTTAGGAGCAGTAGTTAAAAAAATCAAATCTAATGGTAGACTTGAACTTATCAATGTAGGAGGATGTCCTTGGGCTGGTGTAGAAGGTGAAAATCTTACTGTTCACACATTAGATGGAAGAGAATATGAAGGAACTCTTCTGCCAACAAAGTGTTCTGTACACATTTATGGAGATGTAGCTAGAGAAATGCCTAGAACTGCTGAGACTATGGAAGTTAGATTAGATGAAAATGTACATACAGCAGAAGATACTGAAAAATTAGGAATTAGAGTAGGAGATTTTGTTTCTTATGAAACTCGTACTAGAATTACTGAAAATGGGTATATCAAATCTAGATATCTTGATGATAAGCTATGTGTAGCTCAAATATTAGGATATATCAAATTTCTTAATGATTACAATTTAAAACCAAAATCTGATCTTTATATCTATTTCTCTAACTATGAGGAAATTGGTCATGGAGTATCTGTTATTCCAGAGGATCTTGATGAATTTATAGCTTTAGATATTGGACTGGTAGGAGCAGATGCTCTTGGTGATGAAAGAAAAGTAAGTATTGCAGCTAAAGATAATAAGACTCCTTATGATATTGAAGTGAGAAAAGGATTGATGAAGGCTGCTGAAGAAATGGATATCAATTATACAGTAGATGTATATAACAGATATGGTTCTGATGCAAGTGCAGCTGTTCTTCAAGGATTCGATTTCAAATGTGGATGTATCGGACCAAGTGTTGATGCATCTCATCACTATGAAAGAACTCATATTGATGGAGTTATTGAAACTGTAAGACTTATGATTGCTTATTTATAATATAATCTGAAATGGATGGGTAATAGTGGAATTAAATTTCTGCTTATGCTCATCCATTTTTTAATTCATAATAATATTTTTAATTCCTAGCAGTAAATGATTTTTAAATTATATTTCTTTCTCATATCTTAGTTAATATTTTTATTTGCAGATAAATTGATTTTGCTGTAAAATTATGATTAGTTATTTATTCAAAGGGGGAAGGGATGGAGAAATATATCATAAGAAAAGGAAATACAGAAGATATTGATGAGCTGGAAAAACTATATGATTCTTTAAATGATTATCTTGAAGAAAATATTAATTACCCTGGATGGAGAAAAGGATTGTATCCAATAAGAAAAGATGCTGCTTATGGTATTGAAAATGAAACGCTATATGTAATGGAAATAAATGGAAGAATTGCAGGTACTATCATATTAAGTCATGAACCTGAAGAAGCTTATAGCAATGTTGTCTGGAAAACTGAAAATAATTATGATGATATATTAGTCATAAGAACTTTTGCTGTACATCCAGATTTTATGAAAGGCAGTGTCGGCTCTAGTCTTATGAAGTTTGCAGAAAAGTTTGGAAGAGAAAATGGAATTAAATCTATTCGTTTAGATGTTGCTATTCAAAATATTCCAGCTATATCTCTATATGAAAAATTAGGATATAAATACATCGATATCGTAGATTTGGGTCTTAATATACCTTGGCTGAAATGGTTTAAATTATATGAGCTTGTTTTGTAATAACCGCACTTTACAAGTTTTTTCTTTTCACAATAGTGTTAAAAGCATTTTTATGATATAATAAAATATAAAATGGATATTTTGAGGAGCATTATATATTATGGAAGAAAGAAAAAACTTTTGGAAAATCTGGGGAAAATTTGTTGGTTTGCTTTTAGCAGTTCTGGCATTATGGATACTTTTGATATTTATATGTGATAAAGTATTAGGAAAAACTTTTGAAGAGTTAAAATATATCCATTACTTTATTTTACTGGTTGTTATAATCAAAGTAAAAAAATGGTTTTTGAAAAAATTAGATGAGCAGGATGAAGAAGAAAAAGAAATGATTGAAAAATAAAAAATTGATGAAATATAGTTTTGGGCAGGAGGATTCAAATGGAAACTAGGGAAGTGGAATTTTACCAGAAGCAATTAATAGATGGGTTAGCTTATGTTTTAGGCGAAAATGATCCTTTCTCTGGAAATTTTATTTACAGATATCGTGATGGGGCAATTAAAACAATTGAACCATATGTAAATGGTTTAAAAGAAGGAACTGAAACAAAATTTTATGAGAATGGTCAGATAAAAGAATCAATAGATTTTAAAGAGGGGCATATTTCTGGAGATTCTATTCAATATTACGAAAATGGACAGATGAAAGAGTACATGGGATTTCAAAATGACAGAATGGATGGAGAATGGGTAAAATACTATGAAGATGGCTCTATTAAAACAAGAGGTTTCTTTAAAAATGGTAAACTCAACGGAAACAAAATCACTTATTATCCCAATGGTGCAATAAAAGAATTAGCTTCATTTAAAGATAATCTTCTTCATGGAAGATATGAGACATACTTTGAAAGCGGAGAAATAGAAGTCAGTGAAAATTTTTCCAATGGACTTCTTGACGGAGAAGCTGTCTATTATTATGAAAATGGAGAAGTAAAAATAAAAGAGGAATATAAGCTTCATGTAAAAAATGGTAAATATGTAAGGTACTATGAAAATGGAATCATCAATGCTGTTGGAAACTTTAAAGAGGGGCAGCTAAATGGTGACTGGAGCATGTTTTATGAAAATGGTAAGCTTCTAGGTACAGCTTCTTTCAAAGAGGGAGAAATAACTAAAGAAGATGAAGATAAAAAATAAAATTATAATAGAGATGACAGAAAGTTGAATGCTTAGTCATCTCTTTTTTTATTCTGTCAAATTAAAGGAAATAGAGCAATTCTAGTGGTATATTATTATAAGCATTGTTAATTAAAAATAATAGTAGTAAAAAATCTATTGTTGTAATAGAATATAAAAAAACGGTTAAATAACATAAAGGAGGTTAAATTGAAAAAATTAGTCTTAATAATTTACTCAATTTTAATAGCAGGTTGTTCTTCTCTCAATACCTCTGATAAAAACACTAAATTATTTGATGACCTTTCATTAAAAGAAAATGAAAGCAAAGAATATATAAAACAATATAATAACACTCTCACTTTGGATACAGCATTAAAAATAAGTGTAGAGAGAAATCTTGATTTGAAAACAAAAGCTATTGAAGAAGAAATAGCAAAGCTTGATAAAAGAATAGCCTTTGGAAATTTTCTTCCTAAAATATCTCTGGGATACAGCTATACTATGCTGAACAATAAAGTTATGGGGGAAGCTCTGGATACAGGTATTCCTGCTTCACCTATTTTCCCGACTACTTTAGAGGGAAGACTTCTGGATAAAAGTTTTTCTTTTTTCAATGTCAATGCACAAATGCCTATCTTTGTCCCAGCTACATGGTTTTTGTATAATGCTAGGCAGAAAGGGGAAAATATATCTGCTCTAACTAGAGATCTTACAGAGAAAATGATTAAATTGCAAACTATAGGGGAATATTATTATATTCTTGCTTTAGAATCTGAAAGAGAATATCTCTCTAAGGAATTGGCTTCTGCTCAGGAATTAAATAAGAATGCCAAAGTTGCATTGGAGACTCAAAGTATTTTAAAATGGGAATATGAAGGAACTGAACAGATGGTAAAAATGAAAGAACATGCTTTGAATCAAAATGAACGTGATCTTCAAAGCGCTAAAATGTCTCTGATGAATAATCTTGATCTTTATCCATTCTTAGATGTTCAACTGGAAAAACCATCTCCTTTCTCTGATAGTAATATCTCTATGGAGGAAGCTGTATATGAATCTCTAAAGAATAGTGACCTTGTAAAAATAAGAGATACTGCTGCTGATATGAGTGGAGATGCTGTAAAAATAGCAATTACAAATTTTCTTCCTAAGATAGTTTTAACTGGGGGATATATAAATACAAGTAATGCAGCTCTTGCTGATCCTGACTTTTTTATGGGGACTCTTGGAGGATTCTTTTCTATATTCAATGGTTTTCAAAATGTAAACGAATATAAAAAAGCTAGAAAAAATCAAGAGATTGCCTTCATTAAAAACAAGAGAAGTTAAAATTGGAAATCTTTATCCTGATGGAAATATAATAATTCTTGAAGGGCTGAATAAAAATGATAAAGTTATTACTGCTGGGGTAAATACTATTTCAGATGGAGAAAAGGTAAAGCTTATTCCTGAGGAAAGTGAAACCAATGTGGGAAATGTCTTATAAGAGGTGGAGCATATGAATATAATTGATTATTCCATAAAAAATAGAATAGTTACACTTTTTCTGACATTTGTCATTATAGCAGGAGGAATCTTTTCCTATACAAAACTTGGAAAACTAGAGGATCCTGAATTTAGAGTAAAAGAAGCTATTGTAGTAACTTTATACCCTGGAGCTGATCCACATCAGGTTGAGTTACAGGTAACTGATGAAATAGAAAGTGCTCTTCAGCAGATTGCAAATGTAGAATATATTGAAAGTGTTTCTAAAGCTGGTTATTCAGAAGTTAAAATAAAATTGAATGAATCATTAAAGGCAGAAGTAATAGATCAGTATTGGGATAACGTGAGAAAAAAAATAAATGATGCACAGAAAAATCTTCCCACTGGTGTTATTCCTTCAATCGTCTTAGATGATTATGGAGATGTATATGGAATGTTCTTTGCTGTTACCAGTGATGGATATTCTAAAGAAGAATTGAATAGATATGTAAATTATATAAAAAGAGAGCTTCATTCTATTCCCGGAGTATCAAAAACTACAACATATGGAAAAGTTGATTCAGCTGTAGAAGTAGTTATTGACAGAGAAAAAATAGATGCTCTTGGAATAAATGAAAAACTTATTCTTGCTTCATTTATTTCACAGAATCTTCCTGCTTATACTAATTCCATAGAACATGGAGATATGAAAATAAGGGTAGATATAAATGAAGGTTTTACAAGTTTAAAAGATATAGAAAATCTGGTTGTCTTTTCCAAGGATAATTTAAGAGGTGGAGAGGAAACAGTTTTTTTAAAGGATATTGCAACTGTAAAAAAATCTGTCTCTACCCCTGTAAAAAGTAAAATGAGATATAATATGAAAGAAGCTATGGGATTAATGCTTTCTCCAGAAGTTGGAACCAGTGTTATAGATACTGGTAAAGCTATTGATAAAAAGCTTGAAGAAATAAAGAAAAATCTCCCTGTAGGGATAGAAGTTGAAAAAGTATATTATCAGCCTGATCTTGTTACAAATGCTATTGGACAGTTTGTTAATAACCTGATTGCTTCTGTAGTTGTAGTTGTTGGAGTTCTTTTATTTACAATGGGAATGAGAAGCGGTCTTATAATAGGAAGTGGACTTATTCTTTCCATACTTGGAACTTTGATATATATGCTTGCTGTTAAAATGGATATGCAGAGAGTTTCTCTAGGTTCATTCATAATAGCTATGGGAATGCTTGTGGATAATGCCATTGTAGTTGTAGATGGAACACTTACCAGTCTGGAAAAAGGAGAAAATAAATATGATGCTTTGACTAAGCCTGCCAAGAAGACAGCTATTCCTCTTTTAGGAGCAACAGCTATTGCAGTAATTGCTTTTCTTCCTATGTACCTTATGCCGACAGATGCGGGAGAATATATTTCCACTCTTTTCTGGATAATGGCAGTTTCACTGGGACTTAGCTGGGTGCTGGCACTTACTCAAATTCCTGTATTTTGCGACATCTTTTTAAAAATAGATAAAACAAAGGAAAGTAATGGAAGAAAAGAAAAATTCTATGCTCTATGCCATACATTCTTAGAAAAAGTTTTGGCACATAGATTTCTTTCACTGGGAATAGTAATTGGAGCATTTTTGTTTTCCATGCTTCTATTTACAAGGCTGCCTATTACATTTTTCCCTGATTCTGATAAAAAAGGTTTTGTTGTAAATTTATGGCTTCCTGAAGGAACTTCCTTAGAGAAAACTGACAGAGTAAGTCAGATAGTGGAAAAAGAACTGCTGAAAGATAAAGATACAATAAATGTAACAGCAGCTGTAGGAGCTTCTCCTTCGAGATATTATGTAGCAACTATTCCAGAATTACAAAACAATAGTTTTTCTCAGCTCATTATTTCAGTAGACAAATTGGATAGTGTAAATAGAATAGGAGAAAATATAAAAAGATTTGTTGAGGAAAATATACCTGATACTAAAGTAGAAGTAAGAAAATATGTAAATGGTATTCCTACTAAATATCCTGTGGAAGTGAGAATACTTGGTCCTGACCCACATGTTTTGAGAGAACTCTCTAAAGAAGTTATGGATATTATGAAAGCTGTTCCAAAGGCTGAAAATATTCAGACAGATTGGAAGAATAAAGTTTTGACATGGTCTCCAGTGCTGTCTCAGAATATTGAAAGAAAAAATCTTATCTCTCCTCTTGATGTTGCTAACTCTTTAAACAGAGCTACTGAAGGTATGACTCTTGGAAAATATAAAGAGGGAACTGAAATAATGCCAATTGTTATGAGAGAAAAATCAGGTGGACAGCAGCTTGAAATAAACAATATCGGACAGACTCCTGTATGGGGATTAGGTATAAAAAGTCTTCCACTAAATAGAATTATCGAAAAAGAAAGTTTGAAATGGGAAGACCCAGAAATCTGGAGAAGAAACAGAGTGAGAGCTATAAAAGTTCAGTGTGATATTTCTGGAAGTGTTACTGCTGAAAGTATCAGAAAAGCAGTAGAAAAAGAAGTAAATAAATTAACTCTTCCAGAAAATTATAAAATTGAATGGGGAGGAGAATACTATGAGCAGAATAAAAATGTCTCTGCTGTATTTTCAAGCCTTCCATTACAAGGAACTATCATGTTTTCAATTTGCGTGATTCTCTTTGCAAGTTTGAAAGATCCATTTATAATTTTTGCTATACTTCCACTTTCATTTATTGGTATAGCACCAGGATTATTCCTCACTGGAAAATCTTTTGGATTTATGTCTATAATAGGGGCTATCAGCCTTAGTGGTATGATGATAAAAAATTCTATTGTCCTCATAGACGAAATAAAATATGAAATAAATGTAGATAAAAAAGATCCTTACACAGCTGTTATTGATTCAGCAGTAAGCAGAATAAGACCTGTATCTATGGCATCAGTCACTACTATCTTCGGTATGCTTCCTCTGGTTTTCGATCCATTGTATGGAGATATGGCTATAACTATAGTTTTTGGTCTGACAGCATCAACTATGCTGACACTGTTTGTAGTGCCTCTTCTATATTCTTTACTGTATAAAATCGAAAAGAAACAATAAAATAAAAAGATCAAGGGAGCAGAGAAATTTCTTTCCTTTGATCTTTTTTATATTTCTACAAAAGAGATGACTATAATATTATTGTAACTAAAAATTAAATATACATTTCAAAATTTTATTCAATAAATTTCACTCTATTTTATGAAATTTCCAATATTTCCTCTATAGATTTACCCGCTATCTTTTCAAAATATTTTTTGATATCATAAATAGCTCCCCATCTTTTAGTGGTATATTCATTTACCCCATATCTCATAGCCACATCTACAAATCTTTTTTCAAGAAAACAGAATCCATCTGGAAGAGCCAAACTGTCACACATTTGAGCTAATTTATCATAATCATCATAGACAACATCTTCTATAAATTTTTTCATAAACTCATAGTCCTCTTTAGAAATATCCCACTTTCCAATAGAAGTAGTTATATCTTTCAGCATAAAAGAGTGGGTTATACAAATTTGAGCTGCATTTTTCCAACCCTTAGACATACAGTAATTATACCCTTCCAGCATATGTCTTTCTTGAACTATTCCTACTCTTCTTCCTATATCATGAAGCAGTCCTATTACATATGCTTTTTCACTGTCCATATGAGGACAATGTTCAGCAATTCTTTCACATGCAAGAGCTGCATATTTTGAATGAGTTATCCACTGTCCCGGATTGAGTTTTCCTGCTTCTTCCAATTCTCTTTCAGCAGTTTCTCTATCTGGATAACCTCTCTCATCTTTTTTTATTTTATCTACAATTTCAATTAAAGCTTTATTAAAAACATCATATCCATCATTATTCAAATGAATTCCATCTACTGTATATTTATCTGCCAGCAGTTCTTTATCATTTAAAAGAAGATTATAGATATCAAAGAAATTTTCAGGATACAATTCTTTCAATTTTTCATTTAACATTTTTGATTTTATATTTATTCTTGGAGTATCACTTGGAAGCATACTTAACAATACCAGCTTTTTAAATCTCTTCCTAAGAATATCTACAGTTTTGCTGTAATAATTTAAAGTATATTCTTCCTTAAAGCTGCATAAAATATCATTTACCCCTACCAAAAGAATCCCGATATCTCCTTCTATTTCAGGCTTTTCTTCCAGAAGCCACAAGACATCTCTTGTCTTAAATCCAGCGTGTCCATAATTTATATACTTACTATTATAATTCCAATCTATGATGCTGTCACCCAGCATAACTATTTTTTCCAATGCCATATTATTTTCAGCCTCCTTACCTAACAATTAAATTATATTATAGATAAATTATAAAAACAATAAAATCTTATTGAAATTTCAGAAAGAAAATGTTAGTTTTTTATTATAAAATTTATTTTATATTTAATTGATTATCGGACTTTTAAATATAGCTAAAAATAAAATATCTGTAGTGAGTATTATTTCAACTTTTCTACAGATATTCTAAATTTATTCTATATCATTCCTTTTTTTATAAGTAGTTCACCTATTTGTACAGCATTAGTTGCTGCCCCTTTACGAACTTGATCTCCACAGCACCAGAGAGTCAATCCTTTTCCCTCATCATTAGTTATATCTTCTCTTATTCTTCCAACATACACAAGATCCTGATCGCTTGTATCTAAAGGCATTGGATATTTTTTATTATAAGGATCATCTACCAGCTTCACTCCATCTGCTTTGCTCAATATCTCTCTCGCTTTTGCAGCATCTATTTTATCTTTAAATTCAATAGTTATAGATTCTGAATGGCTTCTATATACTGGTACTCTGATACATGTACAATTTACTTTCAGCTTAGGATTTCCTAATATTTTTCTTCCTTCCTTCTGAAATTTCATCTCTTCTGAACTATATCCCTTTTCATCAAAGCCGCCTATTTGAGGTATCAGATTATATGCTATTTGATAAGGAAATGTTTCCATAACAAAGTCTTTACCTTCAGCTATAGCTTTTATCTCAGCATCTAATTCAGTTATTCCTCCGCTACCAGCTCCTGATACAGCCTGATAAGTAGATACTATCATTCTTTCTATTTCAGAATATTTATTTAGTTCATTTACTGCTACCAGCCCTATTATAGTTGCACAGTTAGGATTTGCAATAAGCCCTTTATGATTTTCTACAGCTTCTGGATTTACTTCAGGAACTATAAGAGGAACATCATCTGCCATTCTGTAGGCACTGCTGTTATCAATTACCACTGCACCATTTTCTATTGCAGATGGTATAAACTCCTTAGCCTGTTCATTCTCCACTGCTCCCAGTAATATATCTATTCCTGTGTAAATTCCTTTTTTAGCTTCCTCTATCTCATATTCTTTTCCTTTGAAAAACATTTTCTTACCTGCACTTCTCTTACTTGCAAAAAGTCTTATATTTTCTACTGGGAATTCTCTTTCTTCTAATACTTTCAGCATCTCTCTTCCTACTGCTCCAGTAGCTCCCAGTATTCCTACATTATATTTTTTCATCTCTGCATCTCCTTAAATAACAAAGTTATTGTATATAACATTTATAGCCTTTTCAAAGTCTTCATTTTCAACTCCAACTATAATGTTTATCTCGTCTGACCCCTGAGATATCATTCTGATATTTACTCCACTGTTTCCAATTGCAGCAAATAGTTTTCCAGACATTCCAGGTCTGTCAGCCATATTTCTTCCTACAGTAGCTATAAGACTTATGTTGTCTATAACTTTTACTTCTGAAGGTTCACATTCCTTTTTAATCTCTGCTACTATCTCATAAAGATATTTCTTTATATTTTCAGTAGCAACAACCAAGGAAAATGTATCTATTCCAGTTGGAATATGCTCTATGCTTACCTTATATTTCTCAAATATCTCCAAAGCTTTTCTTATAGCTCCTATCTCCCCTGACATATGGTCTTTATATATTGATATAACAGAGAAGTCCTTTTTTCCTGCTATTCCAGTTATAAAATAGTTTTTAGCATTTTTCAGCAGCTCATTATTCTCATCAACAATTATAGTTCCAGGGTTTTCTGGAGCATTTGTATTTTTTATATTGATAGGAATATTAGCTCTCTTTGCTGGTGCTACTGCATCTGTATGGAGAACATTAGCTCCCATGTATGAAAGCTCTCTCAATTCACTGTATGTTATTATTTCTATTCTCTTAGGGTCTTTAACTACATTAGGGTCAGCCATTAGTATTCCTGATACATCAGTCCAGTTTTCATAGATGCTGGCGTTTATACAATCTGCAACTATTGCCCCTGTTATATCTGATCCCCCTCTTGAAAAAAGTTTTATCTCACCATTTGGCAATGTTCCATAAAATCCTGGAATAACTCCCTTAGGGCTTCTTTCTACAGCTTTCTCCATTGCTTCTCTTGTCTTTGCTATATCCACTTTTCCATTATAATCAAAAAATATTACATTTTCAGCATCTATAAAATCATATCCTAAGTATTCTGCCATGAGCATCCCAGCAAGATATTCTCCTCTGCTCACCAGATAATCTCTGTTCATTCCCTTTTTCATTCTGCTTTTTATTATTCTGAATTCACTTTCCAGATTACATTTTAATCCCAGCTCATCCCTTATTTCCAGATATCTGTTTTCTATAATAGCAAACATACTCTCATAAGAAACTGAATACTTTATATGTGCATAACAAAGATACAGCAGATCAGTTATTTTGTTGTCCTCTTTAAATCTTTTTCCTGCTGCTGATACTACTACAATTCTTCTATTTTCATCATTTTCTATTATATTCTTAACTTTTTTAAACTGCTCTGCATCTGCTAATGATGATCCACCAAATTTTGCTACTTTTATCATTCTATTCTCCTTTAATTTCTAGTCCTCAAATCTAGCATAAAATATTCCCTCTTTTATATACTTTTCTGCTGTCTTTCTCATAGTATAACAGTCAATTTTTTTTGTTATATAAATAAGGTTTCCTGAATTCTCCAATTTTCTCTCAATAATATCTGAATTTTCTTTTTCAAATTCTTCATTATTAATTCTTACATAATATTTTCCAGATACAAGAGAACTGTCTTTAGTGAGTTTCTTTTCAAATTTTCTCTCTTTCAGCTTCCCTTTAGCCTCAATAATATCAATTATATCTTGTACTATTGCATTTCCAGTTGGGAGTTTTCCTGCTCCCTGTCCATAGAATTTAAGTTCTCCTATAGTTTTTCCATAGATAGTACCTATATTAAAATTTTGTGGTACTGCTGCTTCTATTCTTTCATTTTTAAAAATTACTGGCTCTACCACAGCACAATATTTATCTTCATATTTTTTACCTGCTGCAATAAGCTTTACTGTACAGTTAATATTTTTAAAATATTCTATATCTGTTTTCTGTATATTTCTTATTCCAAAGACATCTATTTCTTTTTCTGATACCTCACATTCAAAAGCCAGACTGGAAGTTATCAATAGTTTTCTCATTATATCTATTCCATCTATATCAGCAGAAGGATCACTTTCAGCATATCCTTTTTCCTGTGCTTTCTTCAATATTTCCTGAAACTCATATCCTTCCTTAGTCATATTATCTAATATAAAGTTGCTTGTTCCGTTAAATATTCCATATACCTCAGTTACTTCATCTATTCTCTTTACCTTCTCTAAAGACTTTATCCATGGAATACCCCCACAGACACTTGCTTCATATTCAAATGATACTCCATTTTCATAAGCTGTCTTGGTAAACTCCTTCAAATATGCAGCTACTACTGCTTTATTTGCAGTTACTACACTCTTTTTATTCTTCAAAGCTTTCATTATATACTCATATGCTGGGTGAATTCCTCCCATTACCTCAACTACTAGATCAATTTCTTTATCATTCAATATCTCTTCTGCATCTGTAGTTATTATATCCATAACTTTATCTTTCTCATCTTTTACAAGAATTTTTTTTACTTCTATGTCATCAAAAAAACAGGTTGAGGTGCTCTTAACTATCTCATATACTCCACTTCCTACTGTTCCAAAACCTAATAAACCTATTTTCATATTTTACCCCTTTCAAATTATTTTTTGTTTTTATCAGAAAAACACTTGTATTTATTTGAAAAACATTATATCATAGCAAGTAGGTAAATGCAATAAGAATTTGGAGGAAAATTTATGAACAGCAATTTTGAAAGTACAAGAGAAAAGAAAATACAATGCTCAGCTTCACAAGCTGTAATAAAAGGGATTGCCAATGATGGAGGCCTTTTTGTAAGAAGAGATATGGACAGTTTAAAAATAAATATCTCTGATTTAAAAAATAAAAAATACACTGAAATAGCTGAGATAATTATTTCTAAAATATTAGATGATTATCCAAAAGAGAGTATAAAATATTGTGTAGAAAATGCTTATGATAAAAAATTCAGCTCTGATGATATCACTCCACTAGTTAAAGTTGGAAATGATTATGTGTTAGAACTTTTTCATGGGCCTACTTCTGCTTTCAAAGATATGGCTCTGTCTATACTTCCTTATCTTTCTACAGAAGCTTTGAAGTTAAATGAAATAAAAGAAAAGATCCTTATACTTACAGCTACTTCTGGAGATACTGGAAAGGCTGCACTGGAAGGATTTAAAAATATTGATGGAATAAAAATATTAGTATTCTTCCCAAATGATGGTGTAAGTAAGGTACAAGAAAAGCAGATGGTATCACAGGAAGGAAATAACACATATGTCTATGCTATAAATGGTAACTTTGATGATGCCCAAAGTGAAGTAAAAAAAATATTTACTGATGAAGAAATCAGAGAAAAATTAAAAAAGAAAAATTATTCTCTTTCATCAGCCAACTCTATTAATATAGGAAGATTGGTTCCTCAAATAGTATATTATTTTTATTCATATATGAAATTAGTTGAAATGAATGAAATTACTTTAGGAGAAAAAGTTAATTTTACTGTTCCCACTGGAAACTTTGGAGATATCCTTGCTGGATATTATGCTGAACTTATGGGACTTCCTGTAAATAAACTTATATGTGCTTCCAATGAAAATAATGTCCTCTATGACTTTATAAAAACTGGTACATATGACAGAAACCGTCCATTCCACAAGACATTGTCTCCATCTATGGACATATTAATTTCCAGCAATCTGGAAAGACTTATCTATCATTTGAGTGGAAGCAATAATGAATATATCAAGTCACTTATGGACAAATTAAAATCCGAAGGAAAATACAGTGTATCTGATGAGATAAAAAACAGTATAGATAATTTATTCTATGCTGGATATACTAAGGGTTTACAGACAAGTGAAACAATTAAAAAAGTTTATGGAGAATATAATTATCTTTTAGATACTCATACTGCTGTGGCATATAGTGTTATGGAAGAATTTAAGCAGAAAGATCCTCACCATAAAAATATAGTCTTGGCTACTGCCAGTCCATATAAATTCAGCAAAGCTGTTTATGAATCTCTTTTTGGAGAAAATAATGCTGATGAGTTTAAAATTATGGAGCTGTTAAATGAAAAAACTAGAGTTCCTATCCCTGAAAATCTTAAAACTTTAAAAGATAAAAAGGATATACATACTTCTGTTATAAACAAAGAGGATATGAAAAACTGCTTTGAGGTGATATTATGATTACTATAAAAGTGCCTGCTACTACAGCAAATATAGGTCCTGGATTTGATACTTTGGGACTTGCTTTTAAGCTCTATTCATATTTTACATTTAAAAAGATAGAATATGGCATAAGAATTCTTGGATGCGAAGAAAAATATCAGAATGATTCTAACCTTGTATATACTTCATTCAAAAAAACTCTGGAAATTTTGAAGTATCCTGTACCTGGTATTGAGATAACTATAAAAAGCGACATTCCTGTATCAAGAGGACTGGGAAGCAGTGCTGCCTGTATTGTTGGGGGTGTAATGGGTGCAAATATAATTGCTGGAAGCCCACTATCTAAAGATGAAATATTTAAAATATGCAATGATATTGAAGGGCATCCAGACAACATAGCTCCAGCTCTTTTTGGAGGACTTACAGCTTCTTTGGTGGAAGAAGGTATTCCTTATACTGTTCAGTATAATATCAATGAAAATCTTTACTTCTGTGCATTGGTACCAGATTTTAGATTATCTACAGCAGAAGCAAGGAAGGTACTCCCTTCTGAAATTCCATATAAAGATGCAATATACAATATATCAAGGATTGCTGTCTTATTGAAAGCTCTTGAAAATGGAGACGACCTTCTCATAAAGAAATCACTTTCTGATACACTTCACGAAAAGTATAGAAATATTCTCATTCATGAATACGAAGAAGTAAAAGAAATTTGTGAGAAAAATGGAAATACTGCTCTTTTTATCAGCGGTTCAGGTCCTACTTTAATGAACATTGCTAAAACTAAAGATTTTCAATGGAAGATAGAATATGAAATAAAAAATCTAAAAAACAGCTGGATTATCAGAACATTAGATATAGATATGAAAGGAGCAGTTGTTTTATAGGAGGATATCATGAAAGAAAAATACCTTATAGTCAATAAAAAAATCCTTCCAGATTATTTTGAAAAAGTAGTTGAAGCAAGAAATCTTTTAACTGAAGGAAAGGTAAAAGGAATAAGTGATGCTGTAAAAATGGTTGGAATCAGCAGAAGTACTTATTATAAATATAAAGATTACGTTTTTCTTCCCTCTGATAACAGTATAGGGAGAAAAGCCCTTGTATCTATGATGCTTGAACATAAAAAAGGAGTGTTGTCTGAAGTTTTGAATTATCTTTCTTCTGTAAATGGGAATATAATCACAATAAATCAGAATATTCCTATTAATGAAGTGGCATCAGTTGTTATATCTCTGGATATTTCAGATATAACTATTCCTATTGAAGATATTATCAGTGGAATAGAGCAGATAAATTATGTAGGTTCAACAAAACTTCTTTCTTTAGAATAAAAATAAAAGAGGAGAATTTTAAAATAAAATTTATTTTAGTTCTCCTCTTTCTATTTAATGGAACAATCCCATTTCCCTTTTTTCTTAAATTCCTGTCATCTTTTTCAAATCATTACATATAAATTGTGCTTTTGAACCAAAAATAGCCTGAACTCCATTAGTTCCTACTTTCAGCACCCCAGAAGCTCCCAATTTTTTCAAATCTTTGTCACTTACTGTTTTTGTATCTTTTACTTCTACTCTCAATCTTGTTATACATGAATCAAGAGATACAAGATTATCTTTTCCACCTAAAGCTTCTAAAACTCCTACTGCAAGTTCATCTGATTTTATTTCATTACCTGAAGCTGAAACCTCTTCTATCACCGCATCTTCTCTACCTGGAGTCATCAGATTAAATTTTCTGATAGCAAATCTAAATCCAAAAAAATATACTACTGACAGACATAGTCCAACTACTATTACTAAATACCAGTTATTCTGGAATCCACTTGTTCCTGGAAGTACTCCAAAAGCTATATAGTCAATAAGTCCACCAGAGAATGTCATTCCAATTCTTACATTAAGCATATTCATCAACATAAATGACAGCCCTGCAAATATACAGTGTATTCCATAAAGAATAGGAGCAACAAATAGGAATGAGAATTCCAATGGCTCTGTTATTCCAGTCAGAAATGAAGTAAGAGCTGCTGAGAACAATATTCCTCCTACCAGCTTCTTATTAGCCGGCTTAGCTTCCTGATACATTGCTAAAGCTGCTGCTGGCAGTCCAAACATCATAAACACAAATTTTCCTGTAAGGAATTTCCCTGCCCCTTGATAAGTAGCACTTGAGAAATTAGTAACTCCATCTTTCAACATAGCAAACCATATTGCCTGATCTCCATTAACCACTTGCCCTGCTGCATTTGTATATTCCCCAAACTGATACCAGAAAGGTGCATAGAAAATATGGTGCAATCCAAATGGAATAAGTGATCTCTCTATTACTCCAAATATGAAAGTAGATACATTTGTATTTGTTTCATTAGCTAAATACGATAATTTTGCAAGCCCTATTTGAACTGGCTGCCATATAACCGGCATTGCAAGCCCTATTACAAAAGCTGCTACTGCTGTAACGATAGGTACTAATCTTTTTCCTGCAAAGAATCCTAAAAATGCTGGAAGTTCTGTTTTATAAAACTTCTTATAACATACTGCTGCAATTATACCAGCTATCAATCCTCCAAAAACTCCTGTCTGAAGTGTAGGTATTCCTAATACCATTGCATAAGACATATCTCCTGCTGCTATTCCAGCAGCTGCCCCTGATACGATTCCCATTGTTGTATTCATAATAAGTATTGCTACTACTGCTGATAGTGCTGCTACTCCGTCTCCTCCTACGAGACCAATAGCTGCTCCTATTGCAAATAGTAATGGAAGGTTGCTGAATATTACCTGCCCTGCTTGTTCCATCAGTGTAAATTGCAACTTGTTTCCAAAAGCAAGGAATAGTCCAGCAGCTGGTAATATAGCAACTGGTGTCATCAATGCTTTTCCAATTTTTTGTACTTCTGCAAAAATTTTCATTTCTCCTCCTGTTTATTCTACCCTTTTTTTATTTATTCTCTGTAATTGAAATAATAATATTTTTTCAAAAAAATGTCAAGTTTTTTTCAAATAAAATGAGCTCTTTTCAAAACAAACTATTCATTATAGAATGATTTGCATTTTTTCCCTAAATATAGTATTATCTATATAAGCAATATTTCAAAATATATTCTGGGAGAAAATAAATGGATACAGAAAAAGAATTACAATTACAGCGTTTCAAAATAATTGAGCCTTTTTTAAGAAAAGAAAAAAAATTAAAAGAGATAGAAGAAGAAACTGGTGTGTCATATGCTACACTAAAAAGATGGGTTAATGCCTACAAGAAAAACGGTATACTTGGACTTGATAAAAAACAAAGAACTGATAAAGATTCATATAGAGCTATTGATGAAGATGGAGTAGAATTTATAGAACAAATTTGTCGTGAAAGTAAGGAAACTAAAATTTCAAAACTTTATTCTTTCTGCAAAGAAAAGCTTTCAAGTAAATATAATATAAGCTACCCTACCTTCTATAGAATAGTTAGTAATTTAGATGGGTTTTTCAATAAATCTTCAAGCCTTCATATGAAGAAAATAAAAAAGGAAAATCAAGTTTATCTAGTTCTTGAAATTCCATTATATATCCTAGTATCTGAAGAGGAAAGTGAGCATAAAATAGTTCCTCAATTATTAATTTCTATTGATGTGGCTACATTAAAACCTATCAATCATGCTTTAAACTACAATACTTCAAGTATATATACCCTTTTGAGTTTTATCAGAGAGAGTATGCTTAAAGTATCAGTTAAGTCTGGAAAACTTGTAAAGCCGCAAGAAATTCTTGTTTCCTCTGAAAACATAAACAACAAGAAAATATTAAAAGAAATATATGACAGTACCTCAATAAAAATTACTGAATATTTTAGTGAAAATGAGGAAATCAGAAAGTTTGTTTCTTTTCTGGAAGAGGATATAGAAAAATTCTATTACCAAAATAATAAAATACTTTCTTATCAAAATTTAAAAAGTTTTCTTGATTCATATATTTATTTAGATAATCAAAAATATGATTTTGCTCTTAAATATGAGATGATAGAAGTTATTCCTTCTATTCGTGAACTTGATATTTTTCTTCAGGAAGCTAGTAGAAAAATAAGTAAATCTTCTTTGAGATTTAATAATTTTATCTACACTAACAATTCTTTAAATACTTTAGAAGGAAAAAAGGTTATTGTTAAATACAGCCCTCTTGATACTGAGATTTTGTATTTGTTTTTTAGAAATCAATTCTTAGGAACTGCTAATATTTCAGCTGGATAAAAATATACTGCACCTAAAATCTTAGATGGCTAAGATAAAGAGTGCAGTTTTTTAGTTGATTTAAAATAGCATATTTATTGAAACTATGGTAATATACCTTAAAGAGGTGAAATTATGAAACTATTAAAAAATATATTGATAGGTTTAGCAATCTTATGGTTTGCATGGGTATTCCTATTGCAAAGATTAGGAGAACTCCTGTTCTTTTTTAATGCCCCACCAGCATTACAAATAATAATAGTAGTTGCTATAATTATTATAATAAGGCTAATATGGGTAGATAAAAATAATAAACATTATTAAGAAAAACTTCAAAGTTACTGTTATACTCTGCATATACTCTTGTGGATCAAATGGATTTAAAAACTTCAAAGTTACTGTTATACAAAATTAGAAGTGCTGATGACCCAGCTCCTGCTGCATTTAAAAACTTCAAAGTTACTGTTATACTATATCTCAAAAACCTGTAACTTTAAAATGTTTAAGATTTAAAAACTTCAAAGTTACTGTTATACTTGGAGTAGAAACAGATGTAAATGAGCTAGATGATATTTAAAAACTTCAAAGTTACTGTTATACCAGTCTTTCCAGTTGAATGTCCTGAGGTAACAACAGATTTAAAAACTTCAAAGTTACTGTTATACTTTACCATAGCTCTATACCTACCTTTTTGTCGGTCATTTAAAAACTTCAAAGTTACTGTTATACTTAGGAATAGATATAATGCTGAATCCTGAAGCAGAAGATTTAAAAACTTCAAAGTTACTGTTATACAATTTTCACAAAGGATATCTTCCAATAGATGATTAATTTAAAAACTTCAAAGTTACTGTTATACGATATTTTGCTGCATAGTGCATAGAAAGGAGAAATAAATTTAAAAACTTCAAAGTTACTGTTATACTGGAGAAGAGAATTCAAGGGAAGTTGAAAATGATAAATTTAAAAACTTCAAAGTTACTGTTATACAAAGTCTTATTTTCCAACCTCTTTCCCCCAAAAAAGATTTAAAAACTTCAAAGTTACTGTTATACATAGTTACTTGTAAAAAAGAACTTGAAGAAAATGCTTATTTAAAAACTTCAAAGTTACTGTTATACTTTACACTGCTTTTTAAAGCAGAAGCTCCAAGAAGATTTAAAAACTTCAAAGTTACTGTTATACCCTTACAGTTAAATTTATATAGTTTATTATTTCTGATTTAAAAACTTCAAAGTTACTGTTATACAAGCAGAAGAGGTGGAAATTAAAATATCTGAAAAATATTTAAAAACTTCAAAGTTACTGTTATACTAGTAGAATATTAACTGAGTAGTTTTTAAATGCCAAATTTAAAAACTTCAAAGTTACTGTTATACTAGAAAATAATCTTACTTCACATTTTAAAAATATTATATTTAAAAACTTCAAAGTTACTGTTATACCTTCATCAAATAAGCATTTTATTTATTCTTTTCCATTCTTAACAAAGAATTTAAGAATTTTTTACCACTTTTTTTCCAAGAGAGAGAAAAAATTCAGCAATTAATTTTTTTCTTCTCATTCTCCTTTAAAATCATCACTTCATAAATTCATCTGTTTTTTAACTTGGAAATCATATAAACATATTTTCATCATCTTTCCAAGGTGTTCCTATTATTTCCTCATCAAAATAATGTTCACTTACCAGTTTCACAATGCTTATAAAATCTTCCTTTTTATCAATTATATCCTTCAATTCTAAACGTAGTTTTATTAAATTACTAGGTGTAATCTCTCCACGAAATACAGATCTTTGATGGTGACTCAAATATTTTTTACATATTTTGAAAACCTTATTTACTCTCTTTTCATTTATATCATAGAAAAGAAATATATAGTTATAGTTTTTACCTTTCATCTACATCTTTTCCTTTATAGAGAACGGAACAAACTCTTTTCCCTCTAATAAAAATTTTATTAGCTTATATGCATCATATTTTACAGCAGTTATATAGCTAACCTTTCTCTTCAAAATAGGGTGTTCAAAAGTTTCATTCATCCTATCTTCCAAAGCACCTAAAAATATTTTTTTACCATCTTCATTTAAAATACAATAATTCAAACTCTTTTCAAAATGTTTTTCTACATTCAATTTTCTGTTATTTACACATTCAAAAATTGTTCTGAATACAATGATTGGTTTAAAAACCTCTGATAAATCTAAAGATAATGAGAATCTTCTCTCAGATGGTGAATGTAAAAAGCTTATTGTCTGCTCTAAGTGTGTTTGATAAATTTGCCCAATAGTTTTAGTATATAGAATTGAATTTCCAAAAGAAATTAAAGCATTTATCGGATTATCTGGTGGCCTTTTAACCCTTTTATTCATAATAAAATCCTCTCTTAAAAAGATTTTAAAACTATCATAAAATTTTGCCCAAATCTCTCCTTCTACTGCCATTATCTCATTTATATCATTACTCTCATTCAATCTTCTTTCTACATCATTAGAAAGCCACTCTAAATATTCTTTTAACTCTTTTTTATCATGACGATAATAGTGATAAAGTAGTTCATAAATATTTTTACCAATTCCCTGTACAATACTTTTTGCTATAGTTTCTTTATGATTCTTATGAGCTTCTACCTGTTTTATTACTAACTTTCCACTGACATATTTCTCTCTTGGATAAAATGTTCCAGAATATCCCTCGTAGTGATTAAAAAAATGTAATGTAATACCATGCTTAGCTAAAAAATCAAAAAGCTTTGTATTCACAGAAATTTCGTCTAATGCAAATATCTCTTTAACTCCTTCAATAGGAATATATGTTGTTTTACTTTCGTTTTTAAAACACAGCGAATTGTCTTTTCTTTCAAGACTTCCTTTACTCAAAATATACTTTGTTCCAGCTCCCATATACACTCCTTAAATATAGCAATATGAATAATATGCACATTTTTTACATTTATTATTTTTTTCAACTGGTGGTAATTCATCCTGCTCAACTAATTTTTCTATTTCCTCTATTATATTCTTGATATATGTCTCATTTTCAGCAGTAAGTTCAATCTCATAGCTTTTTTTCGAAGATTTATTTTTTTCTATTACTTCTATTTTCCCTTTTTTATCTATTCCTTTTTCTTTTAATTTCAAGAGATAATAAAGTACCTGCATTTTTGCTGCTTCAATATCTGCATCTGATTTTTTTATCTCTATTAAATAATCTTTTTTTATTTTATCTACTTTGATATTTTCTACAGTTATTTCATCAGTCTTTTTCTCTTCATGCATAGCTTTTCCAATTTTTACTAATTCACTTTCATCTTCCATATTTATTCTATTGTAATGCATATAGCATTGCCTTTTACAATGAATAAAATAATTTATAATTGTTCCATTTATAGGCATAGACCCTCCATAGTTACAATATCATTTCAGTATCTTCATCTGATTGTAGCTTCTTTCTATCAAATTTTCCATTTACAAAATATTTTTCTCCATCTCCAATATACCTAATATTATCTCCAATACTTTCCTGATAAGATAATTTACGTGTCATTTCCACAGGAATATTATATGAAAATAGATCTACTTTCTCCATTACTTTAGATAATTTTACCCTTCTTTCAGCATATCCCATTTCATTATTTAAAAGTATTTCTTTAAAATCATTCCATACTTTATTTCCTAATATCTCTTCTCCTTCTATATTTATGTTTCTAGAGAGAAATATCATTTTTGTTCTTCTATCATCTGCTATTAATTTTAATCTTTTATATATTTCCTCAAAATTTAGTTGGACAACTTTGTCTTTTCTAAAATCATCTATATTTTCTTCTTTATTTTCATCCTTAGAAAATTTTTCTAACGCCTCTAGAATTATAGTATAGTATTCATTAAAATTCTTATTTTTAAGAATCTCTCTCATCTCTTCATTCATGAGTGTAAATCTATCCTGTATTCTCACATCTCCTTTATAGATATCTCCTCCATCATCTAATTTGAAAAAATAGGCTTTACAATTTTTTTTCTTACAAGAACGATTAATTCTTCCTAAAAATTGTTCATCAGCATCCAATATAGATATATTTTTGAATCCAATATCCATATCTATATCCACTCCTGCTTCAATTACCTGAGTTGCTACTAATATCATACTTTTTCTTTCTTTATTTTTTGCTTCTTTTATTATTCTTTTTCTTTCAGCTTTATTATCATCACCAGTTATTAAGAAAATATCTTCTTTGCATACTTCATTGCTTTCTAATAATTTCTTGTAGAACTCAAAAGCAGAAGCTTTTTTAATAAATTCCACTACTACTTTTTGGTTCTTATGTTTTTCAAAAATAATTTTTTCTATTTTTTTTAATAGTTCTTCTCTCCCATATTCTTTCTCTAAAAGACAGAAATCCAAAGACACCCTTTCTCTAAATATTGAATTACTATAGTACTTTTCTCTGTTAGTTATAAGAGATGGAATTTTTGCCTCTTGGTCTAGTAAAAATGATAAGTTTGGAAGTGTTGCAGACATAATAATTATTTTAATATTTAAAATATCTGCATATTTTTTTAAGAATATAATTATCTCTTTCCAGATTTTATTTTTATAACTTTGTATTTCATCCATTATCACTACACTATTAGCTAAATGTGGGAGAGCAAAACTACTCTCCCTGTCAATTCCAAATAAAGTTTCAAAAAAATGGACATGAGTTGTCAAGACTATTGGAGAATGTATAAATTGTCTGTTTAATAGTGATCTTTCATAATCAATATTATCTTTTTTATACTCTTCTTCACTTTCAACTTCTTTTATAGGAGTTATTGAATTTATTACTGAAATACTCTCTTCTAAAGGTGAATTTTGAAATATTTCCCTCAAAGATGAATTTGTTTGCTCTACTAAAGTATTAAATGGAAATATGTAGAATATTTTATTCAATTCTCTATTTTTTTCCAATAATCTCAATGCCAGATTAACAGAGGTAACAGTTTTCCCCGAACCAGTTGGAGCTTCTAAAAACACAATATTCTCTTTATTAACCATTTCTAAATTTTTTTCTGCTTCTATAAACATTTCGCTTCTATAGCAGTTTATATTATCTTTTTTAAAATATTTCCCTGTTTCCTGATGTAATTTGATCCCTTTATATATTTCTGTACTATTAAAAACAGATCTATATTCATCAATATTTGTCAAAAGATTTAAGTTATCTATTGGCTTTCCAGAGCTATACTCACTTGTAGCATAGAAATCTGATGATACTAATAAAGAATACAATAGTTTTGTGTAAATATAGTAGTCAATAGAATTCCAGTCTTTATTTTCAACATATTTATTCCATTTTTCCCCATTTATTTTTAATTTTTCAAATATTTTAAAAAACTTTCTACTTGCTTTTATTGAAAGTTTTAAATTAGGACAATAATTATTTACCTCATCAAACAGTTCTTTATATCTTTCATAATTTGTTGTTATCTCACAAAAGAAATCCTCATTTAAATTTTTAGTTGAAGAATGGTGTCTTGATATAACATAAGAATTCAATACAATAAAGACAAAACATTTAAAAATATCATCATTATTCAATTTATTTTCTGAACATAACTTAATAAGCTTATTAGCAAAATAATCAATATATATTCTTGCAGATAAGTTAGAGTGTCTTTTACTTTGACATAAAAGAACTCTTTCAAATATATCATTTCTCATTTTATCAATTTGGAAATTTATATTTAATTTACCAATATCATGCATACAAGATGCATTAATTATCATTTCATTCCAAAATTTTTTCACAGTTTCATTTTGACCAAAAAATTTTTCTGCGAGTTTATCAAAAACTATTTTTAAATTTTTATCTTCATATATTTTTTTATTATATTTTACGACTAAATCGGAATGTTCTAATAATGTCTCTGAATTCTTTCTATCTGATATATGAGCTAAAATTTTATCTTCATCTTTTACATATTTTTCTATTGAAAAAAGTTCTTCTTCAAACATGTTCCTCCTAATAGAATTCTATTATTTGATTATTTACTTTTGCAAAATTACTTTTATCCTTTAAAATACATTTTTTATTAGTAAAAATTAAAGTCTCAACCACATATTGATTAGAAATATTATGAAGGGAAAGAGGTAATTTTTCTTCATATTTATAATCATATTTTATCTCATCTTCTTCTGGTGCCAGAAAATCAAGTTCCTCTTCCTCAGAAAATCCTTCTATACTTTTTTTCATAAATAGAGAATTTATCTCACTTTCATCTTCTAAAAAGTTTTCTCCTTGAAGTATCTCTACATCATTTATTGTTGCCAAATGATCATTCTTTCCAAGATATACTGTATATTCAAAATTATAGTTCTGCATTCTTTCTTTCAATTCTTTATGAATATCTGTATCCTCTATTTTTATAAAAATATCCCATTCTACATCTTCCAGCCACTGCTCTTTAACAATCAGATTTCCACCCTCTTCGTTACTTGCATATCCTACTGAATTATTAAAAAACTGGATTTTTTTTGAAAAACTTCCATTAGTATTTTTAGGCATGATAGAAATTTTGATATCTTTTAATTTTTCATAAAACTCTGGATATTCCTTTTCTCCTTGTGAATTATATCCTCCATAGCCCATTACAGCTCCTAATAGCCCCAATAATGAAACCTTATGTATGTGTCCATAAGAAAAATATACATAAGAATTGACTTCTGGAATTTTAAAAAAAGCTGTTCTTCCACTTAAGGTAAATTTTAATATCTCCATGATTATACCTCTTTTCTAGTAAAGATATTATATTCTTTAGCTCCTTTTATATCATGTTTTACTTTCACATTTAAAGTATTGTAATATATCTCTACAGATAAAATATTATCTTTGAATTGATTTATAAGCTCATCAAATCCTAATTCTATTACATCACAATTTTTTTCTTTAGAAAATTTTATATATTGAGCCAGTTCTGGAAGATAATATCCCTCTTTTACTTCTATAAACAACGCAAACTCATTTTCACATCCTAATTTTGAGTTTGAATTAAAGAAAGTAGCTGAAGTTAGAGCTGCATCTTTAAATTTCTTATAGTCCTCTTCTGTGTATCCTTCAGTCATTCCCATTTTTACAAAATCTCTATACACTTGTGGATTAATCACAAATGGATAAAAATAGTGAGCCTCATTGCTTACTATCTTTGTTCCCAAAGTTGATTGACTAGCTTCTCCCATTATTCCATCCTTGCTACCATCTCTAAATGGTGACAATATTTGTTGTTCTTCTGTATATGTATCTGCATATTTATTAAATCCTTGTCCTATCTGAACTGCCCCTGTAATAGATACATTATTTTTTTCTTCCGCAAAAGTTGCCCCAAAATTCTTTACATCTATTGCTTTAAAAAGATTTTTTATTACATTAGTTTTATCTTTTTCTACTTTTAAATTAGCTTCAAATATTTCATCATATCTCTCTCTTAATGATTTAGGTCTTACTCCTATTTCTCCTTTTTTTCCTTCTCCACTATCTACCTTCATACTTTTTATATATAGAACCTTTTCTCCCATACTTTCCCACATTTTTTTCATTGGATATTTCAGGGCCTTATCACTTCCAAATACTTCTCCTGATGAAGTTGTTTTAGGAAATCCTGTAAAATCTGCATTCCAATTGGCCATCATTGATCTTATTCCTATTACACCATATATTCTATTTTTCATAATTATTCATTCTCCTCCCCATTAGTTTCTTTAGTTTCATTATTAGCTTCATTTTCTTCTTTAGCTGATTTTTCATAAATCAATGAGTCAGCTAAATATCCTCCTAATAACCTATCCATATTTATTTTTTCACTCTCAGTCTCATATCCTAATACTCTTTCATAAAGAGTATTAAATTTTATACTGTAAAAACCTATATCATAAGCATATTTTCTAAAAAGTTTATAAATTTCTCTTTTTAACCCTTCAATATCTCTATTTTCAATAATTCTTACTGCCAATTCATGTGTTTTTACAGTTATTTTATTTCTAGAAATTAAAAATTTTGCTAATTGCCCTAAAGCGAAGAAATATTCTTCATCATTTTCTATTTCTCCTACACCAGTTTCAAATATATTTCTAAACTTTTCTTTTATTTCTTGATGTTTATTCACAGTCATACCCCTTTCTTTTTTTATACTATCGTCTATACTAGTCATTAAATTAAACATGTCATATGCTTCTGTTATATAATCTTTTTTACACAAAGAATTTTTTATAAGTTCTAAAAATATTTCTTTATAATTATCAGCAAATTTTTTCATGTCTCCTTTATATATTAGTTCAAAAAAGATTTCTCTATATCTATTTGCCACATTTCTTATTCTTTCATCAAATACTTCTAATTCTCCAAAAATCATTCCATAAAGTTTTCCATCAAATAAAAGACTATTCAATCTAGCAGCTAATTCAAAGTTTTTACTTATTGAAATTCCATATTCTAATTTACTATTTTCCCCATTTCCTAAGCAGTCTAATATTTTTATTTCAGGATAAATTTCAGCTTTATAATTTGGAATAATATCATATCTCTCTATTGCACTTTCACTTTTATCTTTTCTTATTCTTAGATAGTACCCAGTGAAATCATCACTCAAAGACTCTCTATTTCCCAAAGGAATTATTTCTTTTTTATCAGATGAAATATATATATTTCTTTTTCCTGAATTTGCCATATTATAGATATAGTCAAAGAATTTTTTTTGCTTAAATACCTCTTCTTCATTCAATAAATAAGGAACAGTATATTTTTCTTTTCTTGTTTTATTTTCTAAATATGGTTTTTTAGAATTCAAATTGAGATTATTATTTGGCAATCCATAAGTTTCATCATTTATTATTACATTATAGTCTACACTGTTGTATATATTAGGAATAACATATCTCTCATTCTCTTTCTTATACTCTTCTATATCTTCATCAAAGAATATCTTGATATATTCCTTCCCATCTTTTATTTCTTCTTTTATCTTATATAGATTTTCTTTAATCCATTCATAATTTTTTTGAATCTTTTCTTCTGAAGGTTTTCCTAACTTTTCTTCAAGTTGTGCATATACCCTTTTCTTTTCCCCTTTATCATATTTGAGAAATGGATTTTTTAAAATTTCATAATACTTCTCTATACTTTCTTCTAATTCTTTTTTCTTTTCACTTAGAACATTATTCTTAACAAAAAAAGATAGATAATTGTTAGAATGAATTTGTTTTTTTCCATCAATTGGTTTATTCATATCTAATAATCTACTTAAATAATCTCTTTCTGCTAAATATTCATAATCTTCTATAGTTCTTCTATTTAAATTTTCTTCTATTTTTTTTGTTCTTTCTATTTTTGTATGCCTATAACTTCCATTACTTTTAACTATAAAATAGTCACCTGGCTCTAATTCATAGCTGTCTGTTATAAATCTTTCTCCTTTTTCATTGTATATTTCAGTAAAGATTTCAACACATTCTCGTAACAAATAATCTCACCTCCTCTATTATACCCATCTTGGATTCACATAAGAAAATCCTCTTGCATTCATCTCTCCCAGCCCTACGCTCAGGCATAGAAAAGCTAATTTTTGAGCAGTTTCATTTTTAGCAATTCCCAGAACAAGCTTATCTCCAAGTAGATTAATATTCTTGTATTTTACTTTCACAGGAACTCTATTTTTAAATTCAATAAAATTAAATAAATCAATATTTTCATCTAATTCCTCATTAAAAATAGAATTATATTTTTTTATTATATTTAGCTTTAATCTATTTTCATACTCTTCCAATGTAATATTCTTTTTCCAATATCCATTTTCTGTTTTCAGTATCGTAGGTGTAACAGAAACAAGCTTATCAATATATCTATATTCCATTTCCCTCTCTTTGATTACTAATCCTTTTAATTCCTTCGTTATATTATCTTTTAAATATTTCATAAAATGCTCTTTTAATTTTTCAGAAATAGTTCTTATCTGTATTGTATATATTTCTCCAGCATTATACTTTTTAGTATTAACTTTTACTGGATAAAAAGAATTAAAACAATACTCTTTCACTTTTCTATCTTTATGATACTCTTTCCAGTACTCATCCTTATCAAAAGTAGAATCTATAAAAGCAGCTATTTTTTCTATGGTTTTATATGGTTCTATATCTTCTAATAAAAAGACTTTCAATTCTAGAATCCAACTTTTCATTTAATCCCTCCCTTTTAGTCCTCAATAATAATTATACCTCATTTTTTGATAAATAATAGACTTTAATTCGAAAATTTTAATTTTTTTTATTTGGTTTATCCTCTCCTTTGATTTTAAATTTTTTAATGTGAAAAAGATTGTTTCACACTTTTTCTTTACTATTCTATTTGGCTGTTTTTTACAAATAAGTTTTTGCTTAAAGTATATTTAAAAACTACTCAGTTAATATTCTACTCAGAAGCTTTTAAAAATCTAGAATTTGGAATATAATTTAAAAACTACTCAGTTAATATTCTACTAATTATAGTTCAGAAAATTTTAATAAAGAATTGAAATTTAAAAACTACTCAGTTAATATTCTACTGGCTACATATTTACTAGAATAATCTATAAGCGAATTTAAAAACTACTCAGTTAATATTCTACCCCTCTATAAAATAGAGGAGATAGCTTCTAAAACTTATTTAAAAACTACTCAGTTAATATTCTACAATAACTGCCTTTCAAGAGTGCTTAATGTTAACACAATTTAAAAACTACTCAGTTAATATTCTACTGCTTCACAATTCCGAAAAAGCTTTCTGGAAAGATAATTTAAAAACTACTCAGTTAATATTCTACGTGTACTCATAGCCAAAGTACTTCATAGAGCTTTTTATTTAAAAACTACTCAGTTAATATTCTACGTCATTGATCCACTTGCCATGGCCGTTGCTATAGAATTTAAAAACTACTCAGTTAATATTCTACAGAGAAATAATCATGGACACTCTACCCTAAATACATATTTAAAAACTACTCAGTTAATATTCTACTTTTACAAATTTTTTCTCAACAGAACTTTTTTTCTCATTTAAAAACTACTCAGTTAATATTCTACGAACTGATATAAACGAAATTTTAAAGGTATCTACATTTAAAAACTACTCAGTTAATATTCTACGTTAGGAATAGGATTTGTTTATTTATATAAAAAATCATTTAAAAACTACTCAGTTAATATTCTACAGCTACTGGAGCAGTAAGGACAATAGGAGATTTTTTATTTAAAAACTACTCAGTTAATATTCTACTTTTTTGCTTTTTCTCTCTCTTTTCCCCAGTAATAAATTTAAAAACTACTCAGTTAATATTCTACACCTTTTAGATTCTCTAATTTGTCAGAATTTTGTTTATTTAAAAACTACTCAGTTAATATTCTACAGAAGAGAAGTTATCAAGACAGCAAAGAACTTTGGCATTTAAAAACTACTCAGTTAATATTCTACTATGAAAGAGATTAAACATGATGATGAATGGCTTTGATTTAAAAACTACTCAGTTAATATTCTACATATTAAAAAATTAAATTTATAAAAAAATTAAGGAGATTTAAAAACTACTCAGTTAATATTCTACTAATAATATAAAATAATTATTTAAGAGACTAAAAAATTTAAAAACTACTCAGTTAATATTCTACGGGTAATATCCCCAGATAAACTAGCAGATATAGAAAATTTAAAAACTACTCAGTTAATATTCTACTTAGTCCATGTTACAGGATTGTTCAAAGTTCCTAATATTTAAAAACTACTCAGTTAATATTCTACTGGAGAATATAAGTTTATAAATGCAATAGAAGTCAAATTTAAAAACTACTCAGTTAATATTCTACTCTTCACTTGTAACATTCCCAAGTGCCTCTACCCCATTTAAAAACTACTCAGTTAATATTCTACGCTCATAAAATCAAACTTCACAATATTTATCAATCTCTCTATTCATGATTTTATCAAGCTTTTCCTTCTTTTTTTCCAAGTGCAGTAAAATTTTTATAAAATAATTTTTTCCTTCCAAATTGCTCTTAAAATATACCTTAGAAAAAATATTCAATTTTCCAGCTTGGAAACTTCTTTATTTTTAATCTACTAAATTCACTCCATACATAATTCCTAGTGACCCTTTTTTTATCTTAATATTCATAGTCTTTTTCCCTAAATATTTATCATAAAAATCCTTTTCAATAAGGAATTTTACTTCCTCGCCATTTACATCTGCTATCATATAGTAAAAATTTATATAATATTTACTTCCTGGTTTTTTAAAATATTTTTTCTGCTCTATAATCATTTTTATAATTTTATAGTCTTTTTGCTCTCCCTTGCTCCCTATTCTATTGATAAAAAACTTTATTCTCATATAGATATATTTAGCAATAAAGCTTCCCAGCCATAATCCTATACAGAGTGATATCGTTCCTTTTAATGCAATTACCTCTTTTGTTGATACAACCTCTCCCTGTAAGTAATACTGGCAGTAGAAGATAAAGGCTGAAACTAAAAGCCCAATTACAATAGGGGAAAATCTTCCTATTCTGTCTTCAAACATAACTACTTTCCATGTAGAAAAATATATCATTATTGGGATTATCATCAATCCAAAGTAATAGTGATGATTAATACCTAGTAATAAAAATAGCAATAAAAAGCAAATTGAAATGTTTTTTACAGTTTTTTCTGAAAAGTTTTTCATCTTTCTCCTCCATCTTTTTCTTTCTTCTCTTTTTCTATTTTTTCTCTTTCTACCTTGGAAAATATACAGCCACAATAGTCTTGTCTGTACAATTCATATTCCTTTGAAATTTCAATTGATCTCAAATATCTGCTTTTCTTTTTGAAATCTCCATTGAGAAATTTGATACCATATTTTTTTCCAAGTTCTTCTCCTATTTCATTTATCCATTGAGCATTTTTCATAGGACTTATGCTCAACACAGTTGTAAAATAGTCATAACCCAACTCCTGAGCTTTTTTCGCTGTTTCTTCCAGCCGGAGATTATAGCACTGATGGCACCTTTTCCCTCCTTCTCTTTCATTTTCCAGTCCCTTTACCTTTTGAAAAAAATCAATCTCAGGATTATATTCACCTTCAACTACATTTATTTTATATCCTCTTTTTTTATGATACTCTTTCTGTTCCTCAAGTCTTTTCAGATATTCCTCTTCAAAGGTTATATTAGGATTAAAAAAATATACTGTTATTTCAAAATACTCCTGTAAAAATTCTAAAATTGCAGAACTACATGGAGCACAACATGAATGAAGTAAAAGTCTAGGCTTATTTTCACTTTTTTTTATTTCTTGCAATTGATTTTCCATTGCTAAATCATAGTTAATTTTCATTATTTAAACCTCCAATATTGATTATATCATAGGTTTGTTTTTTATCAAAGTTCTCCAACACAAAAATGGAAGAGAGTTTATCTCTTCCACTCCATTAAATGTTCTTTTTCATTTGTCTTTTCATCAATCTCTGTATTAGTTATTTTAAATCCTGATTTAAGATAGAAATTCATTGCTCTTACATTTCTATCATATACTGCCAGCTGTAATTTATCATGATCTGCCTTTAAAAAATCAATTATTTTACTTCCAATACCTTTTCTCTGGCAGTCTACTTTTAAGAATAATCCACCTATGAATATATTTTCTATCAAACTTACAAAACCTTTTATCTCTCCATCTTCTTCAGAAACATAAGTATCTGAATTTGGCAGATAATTATTTTTTACATTATCATAATTTTCCAGCCAATATTCATCTGGAATAAAGTTTTGAGCCTCCATTGTTGATTCTTTCCATAATTCCATAACTATATCAATATCATCATTTCTTAAATTTCTAATCATTCTTCTCCTTTTTCATCTTTTTTAATTCTTCTATTTGGGCACTTAATTTCTTATATTTTTTGAGAAGAGCATTTCTTTCTGGTTCATAATCACACTCATGTAGTTCTTCTTTCAGTTCATCGATCATTTTTTCCAGTTTTTCAATTTCTTCTTTACTCATCTTCATCATCCTCCACAAGATTATTTACCCTAATATCTTATATACCTTTGGAAATGTAAAAAATCAATAGCCTTTCTTAATTTATTTTAAATAAAAATTTTACTTTAATTTTGCTATCCATTCTTTCCATATTTCAGGCTGATAACCTAATGTTGCTTCATTTTTAAATCTTCCAATAGGACTTTTAAATAAAATCGGATTTTCCAGTAAAGTTTCTTCTAAATCAAATACCATATACTGAAGATTTCTTTTTTTATATTCTGTTCCCTCTGTATCAATTAATTCTTCAAGAGGATATTTATTAATTATACTTTTTAATTCTCCTTTAGATGGAGCTTTTTCTTTTAAGTTTATAAATTGGATTTTTATTCCTCTCTCCTTAAAAAATCTCTCAGCTTTCTTTGAATCATTGCAATTTTTCTTTCCAAAAATCTGTATTATTATATCAATCCCCTCCTATAGCTCTATGACTTTCTGTGCCATCTCCCTAAAAGTATCATCATGTGTTACTATTATGCTCTGTTCCAGATTTTTTAATATCTCTCCAATAGAATCAGCCAAACTTCTTCTTCTTTCTGTATCCAGATTGTTAGTAGGCTCATCAAATATTGAAAATTTGCTTTCTGTAAATAGCTCGCTCATTGCTCCTCTTATGGAAATAGCTACTGCAACCTGTTCTCCCCCTGAAAGCTGTTCAAATTTTAATTCTCCTCTGTCTCCATCTAAAAATACAACATATTTATTTTTATCTTCATTAGACCAGACTATCTTTTCTCCTCTTCCAGTTATTTTTCTAAAATTTTCAGTTGCAAGTATTTCAATCTCTTTAAGCATATTTTTAGAGACTTCCTTACCCATTGATTTTATTTTTTCTCTAAATATCTTAGTAAGTTCCAATTTCATATTTAATTTTTCTAAATATTTTCTTTTATTTTTCAGTAAATCTTCATATTTCTTTATTTCATCTAATTTCATTTTTAAATTTTCTATTTCCCTGTTTACTGCCCCTAATTTCTCTCTTATTTCTTCAATATCAAATGTAACTTTGAGGTCTTTCTCTTGAAGGGTTTTCAGATCTATCTTTTCCATCTCTTCTCTTTTTAATTTTATCAAGATATTTTTTTCCTGAAATCTCATTTCACTATTCTTGATGGTAGTTTTGATACTTTCAAGATTCTTTTCCAGTTTGCTCTTCTCCATAGCTTTTTTATAGTTTTCAAGATAGAGATTATTACTATTTTCCAAAGTATCTATTTTCTTTTCTATTTTATCAATTTTTTCATTGATACTTAGAAGTTCATCAGAAAAAATTCTATTGTCATTAATGAACTTTCTCTTTTCATCTATAGATTCTATATTTTTTCTGATTTCTATATTCTGCAATTCTATATTCTTTAGTTCCATCCCTATACTTTTATTCAAACTATCTATTTCTTTTTCAAGTTCATTTTTTACAGCTTCAGATTTTTCTAAATCTAAATTATCAATTTTTGTTTTCAGTGTTATTTTTATCTCAGAAAGCTTTTCTTTATTTTCAATACTGTTTTCCAGCTTAAAGTTTTTTAATTTTAACTTTTCATTTTCAATTTTAGATTTCCCTGTTTCCAGCTTTAACTTCTCTTGGATGAATTCTACTTCTTTCTCAGTTATTTCTTTAGATAAAGTATCTAATCTTATTATTTTTTCTATGATTTCATTTTTATTTGTGAGATTTTCATTTATTTCTTTTACAGAATTTTTCTTGCTTTCTATCTCTTCTATATATTTCTCTCTTTTATCCTTAAAATACTCATCTATATTTTTTCCATCAAGGTTTTTACATTGTTCTTTTAAATATGGACAATATGAAGTTTTCAACATCTCAAAAGCTTCTTCATTCTCTTTTAGTAAGAGTTCCTTTTTCAATATGTCGTCTTCCAAAATCTTTTTCTTCTTTTCAGACTCTTCTATTCCAGAAAGCTGTTTATCAAGATTTTCATCCGTGAGATATTCTCTTTTAGCTTTTTCTTTATTAATCTCTTCCAGTTTCTCTTCTAATTTTATTTCAAAGGTTCTGATATTATTTTCTCCAGCTTCAAGTTTTCTTTCAAACTCTTCCAACTTTACTAAAAGAGGTATTATTTTATCTAATTCAGATTTATACTCAACAGCTTTTTCCTTTTTCTCTATTATTTCTTTTTCTATTTCAAATAATTTATTTTTTCTTTCTAGGAGCAGAGATTCATTATTCTCTTTTTTATTCTCAAAGACTTTGATCTCTCCATCAATTTCTGAGTTCAATTTCTCCAGAATATTTATCTCTTTTTCCTTTAAAAGACACTCTTCTTTTATCTTTTCTAACTCTTTTTTTCTAATTTTTAATCTATTTATTTCTAAAGAATATTTTTGATACTCCTCATATTTTTCTTTATTTTCTTTTACTATTTTTTCTGAAATTTCACTCTCTTTTATAGAGGCAGAAATCTTCCCCAGCTCTTCATTTTTATTTTTTATATTTTCAGATAGAGCATTTATTTCTCCAGTAAGTTTTTCTATCTCTAAATTTGTAATATTATATTTATTTAGGAGTTCTTTTATTTTATTTTTTTCCTCATTCAATAGATTTAGACTTAGATTATATTCTTTAGCTCTTTCTTTTTCAAAGTCCAGTTTTTCCTTT
Organism: Fusobacterium ulcerans; assembly: GCF_003019675.1. Lineage (NCBI taxonomy): Bacteria > Fusobacteriati > Fusobacteriota > Fusobacteriia > Fusobacteriales > Fusobacteriaceae > Fusobacterium > Fusobacterium ulcerans. The sequence goes on from NZ_CP028105.1 coordinate 3,082,062, forward strand.
ATATCAGCAGGATCTTCCATTATCTCTGATATATTTTCCATACTGTTTTTTTCTATTTCAATATCTTTCTCATATTTATTTACAGCATCTCTTGAGTATCCTTCATATATTTTTTTATATATGTCAGTATTAAAAACTTTATTAAATATTTTTTCCCTCTCATTATCCTTTTCTTTAAAGGAAGATATAAATTCATTTTGTTTAGCAACTATTACATTGTCATATATTCCTTTTAGATCTCCTTTAATACCACACAACTCTCTTATTCTTTCTTCTTTTCCTACGAGCTGAAGTTCAGGATTATCTTTTTTGTATATACTGGTAGCTCCAGGAATTTTTCTTGTAACTATATATTCTTCTCCATCTATTCCAGTAAATTCTATTTCTATCTTTGCACTTTTCTTTCCATATTTTATAGCTTCTCTTTGATTTCCTCCTCTCAATTCAGAATCAAAAAGAGCATAACCTATTGCTTCAAGAATAGATGACTTCCCTTTTCCATTTTCTCCAAGAAGAAGATTTATTCCACTATCAAATTCAACATCTAATTTATCATGAATCCGGTAATTTTCCAGATGTATTCTATTTATTTTCATTTCCTATCTCCTCCTCAAGCATGGCATCGAAAAGCTCAAAGAAATCTTTTTCTCTGTCATTTTCCTCTTGGTATTCTTTGAATTTTTGAAGATAAGCTGTTACCTTTTCAGCATCAGAAAATTCTTCCCATTGATTTATAATTTCCTTCTCTACATCTCTTACAGAATAGCATCCCTCTTCTCCCAGATTCCTGTCAAAAATAGAGTTAGGATATCTCAATTTTATATAACCTTTCAATGCTCCACTATTTTCCAGTATCTTTTCCAGTTCATTTACATTTATATAACCACTGTCTTTCAGTTTTACATTGACAATAACCAGCTCTTCTCCAGTGAGCTCCAAAGCTTTTGTAAACTCTTCAAACTCCTGTAAAATATCCCCCTCATATATAAATTCCTTTTCAATTCTCTTTCTTGGGGATAACTCGGAAAATTCATATTCTAAAGTATCTGTATCAAAAATTATAACTCCCTTAGAGTTATTTTTTTCATTTAAAACATTCCAGAACTCAGTAGAACCGGGAATGAAAAAATATGGGTTATCCTTAGGATAACTTACAAAGGAATGAAGATGCCCCCCTGCCATATATATGACTTTATCTTTAAATTTCTTTATTATATCAGTATTTACCAGTCCCGGAAGAAACTCTGAGCCTCCCAATGCAGTATGCACCATTACTATATTTTTTTCATTTTCATCTAAATTTTCACTTAACTTTTCAAGGACTTCATCTACAGCAAACCCAGGATATCCTACTCCATAAAAATTAACATCTTCTATTGTTATTTTTTCAAAGTCATATCCTTCATTTGAAGCTTTATATTTTCCTCGTCTTACATACCCTTTTCTTTCCAGATACCCAAGCCATGAATTTATCTCATCATATCCTGATATATTATCATGATTCCCTTCTATAAGCAGAACTTGAATATTATTATTTTTTAGTTTCAAAAATACTTTTTCACATCTATCTAAAGTATCTGGTGAAAGTTCTTTTTTATCAAACAAATCTCCAGTTATTAGAAAAACATCTACTTTTTTCTCTATTCCTCTATCTGCTGACTGTTCAAAAGCATTGAAAAAATCCAGATATCTTTTTTGAGAAAATTCTTTTGTTCCAAAAGGTCTTTTTCCTAAGTGTATATCTGAACAATGAAGTATTTTCATTTTTACTCTCCTCTGCAATAATCTTTAAATTCACATTCACTGCATTTTTCTTCTGAATATTCTCGTCTATTAAACTCTTTATTCAGTATTTTTTTTACTGTATTATCAAAATTTGAAATAGTTTTATCTATCTTATCTTTTTTCAGTGGTATTTCTACCATAGGTTCATTTCTATTTCCAGTGTAGTAGAGATAAGCTTTCAGATTTTCCAAATCATATTTTTCTCTCAGCATATGTGAATATATTTCTATCTGTCTCTCATAAGAAATATATCTGGCATCTTCATATCCTGAAAATCTTCCAGTTTTAAAATCTATCAATTCTATTTTATCTCCCTGTTTTCTCAAAAGGTCAATTGTCCCTTCTAAGATATAGCTATTTTCTACACTATACTCTTTTTCTTCTGAGCTTATTATATTAGCCCAATTATTTTCTGCACTGTCTACATATCTCTTAATCTGCTCAAATGCTCTTTCTCTTATATTCTCCCCAAGAAACACTCTGATATTTTTCTTTAACATATTATAGTTCTTCTCAATAAGCTCTTTTAGTTCTTCATCAGAATATTTCTTTTCAGTATCAGCTTTTACCTCTTTATGAATATTTTCAATGGATTTATGCACCAATATTCCAAAAGATGTCTTGTTAGTTTTTAGAGGTTTAAATTCAAATTCCTTATAAAATCTATATCTCAAAGGGCAGTCTTCATAGATCAGTATATGCCCTGTATATGATAAAAATTCCTTAGTATCTGCCTCTTTTAATTTAGAAATCTGAAGTCTTTCAAAATGAAAACTTTCGTCGTTCCAATAAGGTATAGTTTCATAAACAGGTTTAAAAATCTTTGATGGAAGTTCCTTTCCTCCTGCTCTATTTTCTATACTTGTAAGCACAAGAAGATTCTGAGCTCTTGAAAAAGCTGTGTAAAACACTCTCCAGAAATCAAAAATATTCTTCCTGTCTTTTGGCTCAAAATCATTTCCTAAAGTGATGATATCTTCCAGTCTGTCTTCCTCTGTAGGCTCTCTGTTGTCAGGTTCAGACTCTAAAGATCCCACTATGACCACTGGAAATTCCAATCCTTTTGCCTGATGAATAGTCATAAATGACACTGCTCCCAGCAAAGTCTCTTTATTTTCATATTCATCTATCCCTTTTTCAAAAAGGAGTCTGATATGTGTTACAAATAGATATCTTACTACCTTCTCTATATTTTCCTTTGTAATATATTCTATTCTGCTCAAATTTTCAAATTTATCAAATATCTGTGAAAGAATTCCCAGATTATATATCTCTCTTCCCTCTTTAGCACCATTTTTATTTAAGTCTATCAATTCTTTAAAAGTTTTAAATTCAAAAAGAGAATAAAAGATTCTGCTTATATTTTCGCTTTTCTCTTCTCCTAAATCTCTGTTTTCCTCTCTCTTCTTTAGTATCCACTCATATAGCTCTTTATCTTTGCTCAGATGTTTTTTCAATACATTGATGCAGTCATTATAGTATGCAGCTGTTTTTCTTATATAGACATCATCCAGCACCAGAGGTTTACTTTGTGGAAACAATACAAGCAAGGCTCCCAGTACTAGCTTTACCTCATTTCTGTAGAAAAAGTTTTTAGAACGAGGAGAATAAGCTGGTATTCCTCTATCCTCAAGGTAATCTATCAGTTCCTTTACTCTTGAAAATCTCACTGATTTAAATAAAAATGCCACCTGACTGTAATCTTCAATCTTCCCTGTTGTCTTTAAGTTTTTTATAAACTTGTATATATTTTCTTTCCATTGAGTTTCAGAGCCTCCACCTATTCTGATGACTCCAGGATTATCAACAAATTCCTTCTCTGGTGGGGGCTGTATATCTTTTTGATATCTGAAGTTTTTCCAGTTTATAAGACTTATCCATCTATTACAGAAAGTTATTATATCTCTGTGAGAACGATAATTTATATCCAGTGTTATTATTTTACATTGATTTTCTTCAAATTTCTCTGGAAATTCTAATATATTTTTTACTGACGCCCCTCTGAATCTATATATTCCTTGGTCGTCATCTCCTACTACACATATATTTTTTCTGGTTCCTCCTAGTTCAAAGATTATTTTCTCCTGAATAGAGTTTGTATCCTGATATTCATCTATCATTATGTATTGGATTTTTTCTCTTATCTCTTCTGCTACAATTTCATTATTTAGAAGCATTCTGTAAATTTCTCTTTGTATAGAAGCAAAATCTATCACATTGTCTTCAATTAATAATTTCTGATACAACTCATGAGCATTCTTCAAAAATGTTATTTTCTTATCCTGTTCCTCTTTGACATAGTCCAGACTTCTTCCCTCTTCATTTATTCTGTTTACCCATTTTTGAATTTTTCCAGCTTTTCCCCAGTTATTAGCTGATGGAATCTCTTTAAAAAACTCATTATATCCTTCCAGTTCCTTAAATTCTTTTGTCTTGGAAAAAATAAAAAAATGCTGCTCTAACTCATCCAATACCTGATAACCTTCAGAAAAATCAGAATATTCTATATATTCATCTATCAAACGAAGACATATAGAATGTAAAGTTCCCATATATATGTCATTTATATTTACTTTTAAATCATAATCTTTTATTCTTTCAGAGATTCTTCCAATAAGTTCTTTTGAAGCTCTATCTGTAAAAGTTGATACCATTATTTTTTCTGGAGAAATTTCTTTTTCTGTAAGCATATGGACTACTCTTTCCACCAATGTCCTTGTCTTTCCAGAACCAGGTCCTGCAATTACCAAAAGAGGCCCTTCCGTATGAGTTACAGCCGCCTTTTGCTCTCTATTTAAATTTATCTCTCTATTTTCCATATACTCAACTCCATATTTTCTCTACCTCTATCTATATACAGATTATATCATATATTCTCTAACTAAAAAATTTTATTTTGCTAAAAGTGTTGACCTAATCTTAAAAAAGGTCTACAATATATTTACTGGAGAAATACAGGGAGATGGTCTTAAATGAAAGAACATAAATATGTAAATTTTTCTCAGGATTATGATGTAAACTATATTATCAATAGGTATCCTAAGAAAGCTCATGACACAGTCAAGGAATACCTTGAAACGTTAAAATCTCAAAAAAATCTTACTCACGAAGATGTTTTTAGTCTGATAGAGAAAAATTTAAAGTTAAAAAAAATAACTAAATAATCTATCTTTGATTGATTTTAATATTTTGATAATTTTTAAATAATATCTCCAGTTACAAAAGAGCAGTCTAAATATTTGGACTACTCTTTTTTACACTCAGCATAATTCAATTGAAAAATATTTTTGTTCAATATAAATTAACTATTGTCAATTTTGATAAAAAGTTGTAATATCTAATTGTTAGAATAATCATATGCTGGGGATGATTTAAATGAAGGTATTAAACAAAATGTTGCTCAATTGGATTTATATGCTTTGTTTCTTGGGTGGGTATATTAATGCTATCTGTATTGTAAAATATTCCTATACAGTTTCACATTTTACAGGAAATATTTCTAAAGCTGCTATCAATATTTCTCAGGGAAACTTTAGTGAAGTATTTAAAGTACTGACTATTTTAATAGCTTTTGTTATTGGAACTACTATTTCTGGCTCACTTGTAGATGGGAGGGAATTTAATCTCAAAAGACGTTACGGATATGCTTCAATAATTTTAGGAACTGGGCTTTTGGTTTTATATTCATTTCTCTATGATACTCTTCCATTTTTTTACTATCTGCCATTTATGGTTGGAGTAGAAAATGGGTTATTTATCTCATATAAAGGAGTAGTAGTAAGAACTTCACACATCACAGGAAGTCTCACAGACATGGGAGTATATATAGGACATTGTATCAAGGGAAAAACTGAAGATAAGTGGAAAGTATATTTTTGCTTATTTACTATTCTGGCTTTTATGGCTGGAGGTTTTTTTGGAATAGAGGCTTTCTATATATTTAAAAAAGAAGCTTTTCTCATTGCAGCTTTCTTATATATTGGTGTGGGATTGACTTATTTTACAATCAGACAGAGATATCAAAAAGTAATAGGATACCCTGATTTAAAATTATATTGAAAGGAAATAAAATGGAAAAATATTTAATAACAAAAGAAGAAAAAGAAAATTATATGAAAGAGTTTCCAGTACTGAATTGTGCAGAGTCTATTGGAATTGATTATGATGGATATGTTTCTGTCAAATGTAAAAAACTTTCTGGTACTTGTACTTATAGGATAAGCCAGAAAGAAGAGTATAAGAATTGCAGACTTTTAACTAAATAATGGAGGTAATATGGCTTTTAATATAACTTTGTATAAAGATTTAAGCTTCAAAGAAAAATATTCAGCTTTTTTAGAGGAGCTTGAAGGTTATCTTTCAAAAGAAAGTGATCCCATTGCTAATCTTGCCAATGCTTCAGCATTTATTTCAGCATTTTTTGATGATATAAACTGGAGTGGATTCTATCTTCTAAAAAATAATGAACTGGTTCTAGGACCATTTTGCGGAATGCCTGCTACAACAAGAATTCAAATAGGCAGTGGTGTATGTGGAACTGCTGTGGAAAGAAAAGAAAAAATAGTAGTAGAAAATGTATGTGAATTTCCTGGGCATATTACTTGTGATGTAAGATCAAAATCCGAAGTTGTTATCCCTCTTATTAAAAATAAAAATATATATGGAGTACTGGATATTGACAGTGCTGTTTATTCAAGATTTTCTTTAGAAGAGGTAGAAATTTTAGAAAAAGCCATAGATATTATTAATAAATATACTGATTATGAAAAAATAACTTATTAAAAAAATGGAACTCAGAATTTTACTTTTGAGTTCCATTTTTATATTAATTACCTAAAAGTCTTTTGAATAAAGAATCATTTGAAGTTGTATTTTCAGGAGCTATATTATTATTTGTTTTTTCAATAACTGGATTATATCCTCCGCTTCCATCTGTTCCATTTTCTTTCTTTAATTCTCCAAATATTCCTGCTATTCCATTTGCATACTTCATTTCACTTTCCATCTGCAATTTACCTTTTCTTACAAGAAATTCTCTTCCTGCTCCAGAAATAAGCCCATTATTTACAGTCAGCGTCTGCAAATTAAAATCTCCATTTTTTAAATGGTTTTCAAGGAAAGAGAAAGTACCAGGAGCATACAGTCCTTTATCTATCAAAGTCTGATAATATTTTGCCCATAGAGGAGCCACTCCAGTTCCTCCAGTAACATTTCCCTTTATAGCTCTGTTATCATCATAACCTATATAGATAGTTGTTACATAATCAGGAGTTATTCCAGCAAACCATATAGTTCTATTATCATTTACAGTTCCTGTTTTTCCTCCCTGTTCTATTCTTTTTTTATCTTTAGTATATACAGAGGCTCTGTTAGAACTTCCATATTGTACAGAACTTTTCAGCATAAAAGTTATTATACTTGTATCAATACTGTCAAATACCTTTTCTTTTTTAGGAGTATTTTGATAAATAGGATTTCCATATCTATCTTCTACATCTATAACTGTTATAGGTTCTACTACATATCCACCATTTGAGAATATTGCATAATCTATGGCATGCTGCAATGGCGTATTTTCAAATGAACCTAGTGAAGCAGTCAAATCATCAGGTATATTTAAACTAGGATCAAATTTTGCAACATTTTCTTTAAATGTTTTTGTTCCTATTTTTTGAAGTAATTTTATAGAAACTATATTTAATGATCTATCTAAGGCATTAAGCAGAGTAACATTATTTGAATATCTGCTTCCATAGTTCTTTGGTGTCCAGCTTCCAAATGAGATAAATGAATCTTCTACTACTGAATTCATTTCCATTCCATTTTCTATAGCTGTAAAATACAAAAATGGTTTAAATGAAGATCCTAGCTGTCTTCTTGCCATAGTTGCCCTGTTGAAGTTTCCAGATTTAAATCCTCTACCACCAATAAGAGATATTACATGCCCATTATTTGGATCTATAGTTGCCATTCCACCTTGCAGTTCATCATTCTTTTTAAAAAACTCATAATTTTCAAATGTTTCCTTTGCAACTTTCTGCATTTCTAAATCAAGAGTAGTATGTACTTTCAATCCTCCAGTATATACCATATTTTCTCCAAATTTATCCACAAGGAATTCTTCCACCATGTTTGAAAAATCAGGATAATTGATTGCTACATCACTTTTTTTGTTATATATAATTGTTGTATTATCATCCATTTTAAAATCTTCTGGAAGTTTATCTTCGTTTATAAATTTACGGTTTTTAGCCTGCTCATATTCTTCTTTTGTTATAAGCTTATCTTTATACATTTCAGACAAAATCAGATTAGCTCTCTTTAATGAAGCCTCTAGATTTCTTCTAGGATTATATTTTTCAGGTCTGTTAGGTATCCCTGCTAAAAGAGCAGATTCAGCTATATTTATTTCTGATATATCTTTTCTGTATAACTGCTTGGCTGCTGTTTTTATTCCATAAGATCCAGCTCCAAAATATATCTCATTTAAATATTTTTCAAATATCTCATCTTTAGTATATCTTCTTTCTATTTCAAATGTTATTATAGCTTCTTTTATTTTTCTTGAAAGTTTTCTCTCATGAGAAAGAAAGGCATTTTTTGCAAGCTGTTGAGTTATTGAACTGGCACCCTGCACAGCACGGCCACTACGAATATTTGCTACAATAGCTCCTATCAATCTCTTCATATGTATTCCATGATGTGAATAAAACTGCTTATCTTCTATTGCTAAAAAAGCATTTCTACTATAAATAGGAACTTCTTTTAGTTTTACTGTGTCTCTTGATTCTCTGTATATAGTATCAATTACTTCACCATTTCTATCATATAACACAGTTGGAAGAGATGGAGCATAATCTTCTATTAAAGTCACTATATCAGGAAGTTCTTTGGAATATTTATTTATAACTCCTAAAACTACTCCCACAGATGCAATACTTCCAACAATAAATAAAACTATCATTATTTTTATTATTCTTTTTACAAGTATTTTCATAGTTTCAGTACTCCTTCTAAATCAAACTATTTCTTAGGAGCTTTTTGTCTCAGCTGACCGCAAGCACCATCTATATCAGTCCCTTTTTCTCTTCTCAATGTGACATTTACTTTTCTTACATCTTTTAAGAAAGTAAAGAACTTTTCTATTTTCTTTTCAGAAGGTCTTTCAAATTCTGTTCCAGCCACAGGATTATATGGGATAAGATTTACCACATGATCAAATTCATGTACAAAATCAGCCAGTGCATTAGCATCTATATCTGATACATTGAAATCATTGATCATAATATACTCAAAACTTATTCTACGTTTAGTCTGTCTTTGATATTCCTGTAATATTGCATAAAGATCCTCAAGAGGATAACTTCTGTTTACAGGTATTATCATATCTCTTTTTGCATTTATTGCACTATGAAGAGATATAGCCAGTTCAATTGGAAGTTTTTCCAGTAATATTTTTTCTATATTAGGTACTATTCCTGATGTAGAAATAGTTATTTTTCTCTTAGAAATATTTATTCCATTTTCATTAGAAAGTATATCCAGAGCTTTCAATACATTTGAAAGGTTAAGCAAAGGCTCTCCCATTCCCATGAAAACTATATTATTTATATTGCTTCCTTGTTTTGTAAGTCTTCTTTCTACAGTATAAACTTGATTGATTATTTCATTTACATCAAGATTTCTCACAAACCCATCTTGTCCAGTTGCACAGAAAGCACACTTTACAGGACATCCTACCTGTGATGATATACACAAAGTATTTCTTTTATCTTTGTGTCTTAAAAGTACAGTTTCAATTGTATTTCCATCTTCTAATTTAAAAAGAAATTTTTCTGTCTTATCAATTTTAGACACTTGCTGTTTTAAAAGATTTAAAAATGGTATATAAGCTTTTTCAGATAAAAGCTCTCTATCTTTAAGTGAAAGATTTGTTATCTCATTAAGGTCTCTTACTATTTTTTGATGAAGCCAATTAAATATTTGCTTTCCATAGAATTTTTTCATTCCAAGAGAAATTACCAATTCCTCTAACTCTTGTTGATTTAAATTTAATAAATTAATTTTTTCTGACATTATTCCTCCGATTATAAAATTACTAACATGATATTATATCAAAAAAAATGCACAATTACAACTTATTAAGAAAAGTTTCAAGTTGTTTTTTTAATTCCTCTTTTGATATTTTTCCTTTAAAATTTCCCTTTATTTGATTTCCTCCACCTTTAATATTATTACTGGCAGAAGTCAATTCTTTCAGAAAATCTTTACAGTTAATTTTATTAGAAATAATTGAATAACTGTCCTCACTTCCAGTTATCAATAAATACTCTTCTGGATTTATATGTCTTGGCAAATATTGTACTGTTGTTTTATCTCCCACATATATGATAAACTTATAACCATTTATTTCCTCTGCTTCCTTCATTAATTTCTCTCCTAAAAGCTCAGAAAATTCAGAAGCAATCATTTTCATTTCTGTTTCTATTTTTTTCTTTTCATCTAAACTTTTATTCAGCATTGTAAGAATTTCGTGATCCTTACAACTGAATATATGACATAGCTCTTTTGATAATTCATGTTTAAAAGCATAATCTTTTAAAGCTCTGTCTCCAGCTATAAAGAAGAATCTTGTATAATTTCCCTTTATTTTTTCATGAGATAATATTTTGAATAATTTTATATCTTTGGTATTTTCCACATGAAACCCAGCACAAGCTCCTAAATCAGTATCTGGTATCTCTACAAATCTTACATCTCCAGTTACTTTATCTTTGATAGCCTTTCTCAATCCCTCTATTTTCATAGCCTCTTCATGATTAAGTGTATATATTTTCAATTCTATCGCTCTTCTTATAACCTCATTAGCTTTATTTTCCAGTTCTTTTATAGTTTCCTCTGTTATTGTATTAGAATCTAAATCTACTGTTGTATATTCTTCAGCCATTCTAAATCCCATAGTATTCAATTGATAATCATTGTATGCCAAAGCAGAAAAAAGATGCTGAGCTGTATGTTGAGAAGCTATATCTTTTCTTCTTTCCATATTTATACTGCATTCCTGCTCTCCTAGAGCTACTTCTTTATCAACCAGTATACTTCCATCTTTCACTTCAAGAACAATGCTCTCTCCTATTGTTCCTCTATCTCCTAATTGTCCCCCTTTTCCATCTATGTAAAAAGGTTCATTTCCATCTTTTAATTTTACTATATATCCTTCTTTAATTTTTTCACAACTTAAAACTTCTACTTTCATTAAAATATACCTCCAGACATCTAGAATTTACCACTCTATTATATCACATAACAGATTAAATTCTTAATAAAAAATAGAGGATAATCAAAAGCCGAGTTAAAATTTTAGAAGTTTATATGTTAGAGAAATTTCTCTTCTTTCTCTGGTAAAAAATTTCTAAAATTATATTCCTGCTTGTGAGCTATCCTCTAAGTATAAAATTTTAATTTAAAAGTTTTTTAGGCAATATAAAATCAATATAAGAAATTACTATAAAATAAATATCAATTTTATATTTTTATATCTTTTATGCTTTCTAATACAAAATCAGGTTTATATGGGCTGTCCTTTATATCTTCCCTTTTGCTCTCTCCAGTCAAAACCAGTATAGTGTCGCAGTCATTATCATAACCACAGGCTATGTCAGTGTATAATCTATCTCCTATTATCACAGTTTCTTCTTTAGACACTCCATTTTTTTTAATGCAATAATCTAATATTTCTCTTGAAGGTTTTCCTAGAAATAAAGGTTTTCTTTTTACTGCATACTCCAGCATTTTACATATAGATCCACAATCAGGAAGAAATTTACCTCCTTCTACAGGATATACAAAATCTGGATTGGCAGCTACATATTCCACTCCTTCACTAAGCAGTTCACATGCTGTTGTTATCTTTTGATAATTAAGTTCGCTGTCTAAGGCAACTGCTACATAGTCTACATCATACTTTCCATTAATCTTCTGAGGCTCCTCTACTATTTTTACTCCCATATCCTTTAAAAGTTTTTTCAAAGATTTAGTTCCCACCAAATATACAGAAGGGCTGGTCTTTTTTTCTATAAGATATTCTCCAAGCATATATCCAGCAGTGACTATTTCCTCTTCAAAAATTTCAATGTTCATCTTTTTAAATTTCTCCACATACTCTAATCTAGTTCTTGAAGAATTGTTTGTAAACAGCATGAATTTCTTCCCTTTTCTTCTTATCTCAGTAATTATATCCTCTGCTCCATTTATAGGTTTATTTCCTAAAATTAATGTTCCATCAATATCAAATAAATACAGTTTTTTATTTTTCATTTTATCTTCCTCATTTCAATTAAATTTTATTTTTTATTATACAATAATTTTTCTATGTTTCCTACAATTTAGATATCATAATTTCTTTTTAAATAATTTCAGGTCCTGTTTAGACTTTAACATATCTATGTAAAAAAAATACAAAATCTATGTTAATTGTAAGTAAAAATTAGAGAATATTATTGAAGGTATCTCTATTGACATAATGCATTTTGTAAGGTATAAAAAGAATAGATGTTTAGATAAAAAATCAAAAGGGGGAAAATTATGTCAGAAATTTCAAAAACGTTATTAGAGAAGTCAAAGAAACGTCGTACTTATCGTGAATTTTTAGAAGAACCTGTAGATATTGAAATAATCAAAGATTGTATCATGACTGCTGCTACTGCTCCAAGCGGTGCTGACAAACAGCCATGGCACTTCTCTATTGTTGTTGACCCTGCTATGAAAAAGAAGATAAGAGAAGAAAGCGAAAAAATAGAAAAAGAGTTTTATGAATCAAAAATCACTAAAGAATGGCAGGAAGATTTAAATAAATTGACACTTACTTGGGAGAAGCCTTTTCTTACTCAGGCACCTTGCCTTATTGTAATATTTAAAGAATTTTATAAGGAACTGGAAAATGGAATTATTGATAAAAATTATTACGTTAATGAATCTATTGGTATTTCTATTGGTTTTCTTATCAATGCACTTCATAATGCTGGATATGCAAGCCTTACATATACTCCAGCACCTGTAATGTTTTTGAGAGATTTATTAAAAAGACCATCTGGAAAGACTCCTGTAATGGTATTGGTTGTTGGAAAACCAGGCCCAAATTATTCTCTTCCTGTTTTAACTAAAAAAACTTTTGATGAAATAGCTGAAATAATTTAAAATAAACAACCTCAGAAAGATATCTCTCTGAGGTTTTATCTTTATTTTATTACTTTTATAATCTCATCATTTTTGTATTTTACTTTCTTCTCTTCTTTTCCACTGGAAGTGTAGAAAGTTACAGTTCCTTCAGTTTTTCCATTTTTATAATTTTTTTCAAATATAAGCTGCCCATTTTTATAGTATTCCTTATGGCTTCCTTCTAATTTACCATTTTTATAATGACTTTCATCTGCTATTTCTCCTGTTACATAATAACTCTTATAGCTTCCATCTTTTTTTCCATCATTATATGAAGTTTCTATATTTAATTGCCCGTTATTATAATACTGTCTATATATTCCTTCTTGTTTTCCATCTTTATATTTTGTCTCACTGTAAAGCTGTCCATTTTCATAATAAACTTTATATGCCCCTTTTATCTTGTTTTCTTCCATATTAGTTTCAATATTCAAATTTCCATTTTCATAATATTTTTTATATATTCCATCTTTTTTTTCATTTTTTATATTAGCTTCAACACTTATATTTCCATTTTCATGGTATTCTTTAAAAATTCCTTCTATTTTTCCATTTTTAAAATTTGTTTCATATTTTAAATTTCCATTCTCTATATACAATTTATAAATTCCATCTTTTTTCCCTTTTTTATATTCAGTCTCACTTTTGATTTTTCCATCTTCATAATATTCTTTGAATATTCCTTCAACTTTATTATCTTTGTAGTATTTCTCTGTAGAGAGTTGCCCGTTCTCATAATATTTTCTCTGTTCACCATCTAAATGATTATCTTTATAATTCCATTCGTTGTGAACCTGCCCATCTTCATAGTACTCTTTTACTGTACCTTCAAGTTTCCCATCTTTATATTGAGATTCCATTTTTATTTGACCATTTTCATATTTTGATATAATTTTTCCTGTAAATGGTTTTTTTTGATTTTCAACATATACTATTCCATTTTTTTCCTCTTTTTTAGATATGTCTACTTCTTTCATTCCTCCACATCCAAATAAAAGAATCACTAAAGATAGCAGTACTAAGCTTTTTTTCATGGCTTCCCTCCATAAACATTATATTATTTGTATTATATCATATATTTATAAAATAATGTCTTTTCTTTTGTGAATTCAAAACCCCAGAAATATTATCTGGGGCCTTTCATTCATTATTTTTTTATTATCTCTTTAATTTCTTTTAATTTTTCTTTGTCTTTTTCTATTCTATTTTTTATTTTTTCAGCTTCACCTTTTAGCCCTTTTTTCAGTTCTTTATTACATTCTTCTATATCTTTTTTTAAATAATCTAGATTTTTTTTCAATTCTTCAACTATTTTTTCAGTTTCTTCTGAAATTTCTTCTTTTGTTTTAGATGCTAAATCCTTAACCTTTACTTCAATTTCTTTTTCTTTCAAAAATACTTTAGGAGTTTCTTTAGTTTCAATATCTGGTCTTAATCTAAGCATTTCTACATTCCCATCATAAGGAACATATATTATTATATCTTTGTCTGATTTCTCTCTTTTTATTTCTTTTTCATTAATTTTCACTTCTTTAACATGGTACTTATCAAAATATTCTTCCATTTTTTCTTCAAGAAGAGCTTTTAGCTCCCCAGTTGTCAAACTATTAGCACTTTTAGCAACTTCACATCCAAAAGCTTCTATAGCTTCTTCTCTTTTTTTCTCTGAATAATCATTAATTTTTTCCTTTGAAAAAGCATGAAATTCTTCGTGTTTCATAATATCATTCCTCCTAAAATTATTACAATCACGTTTTCAACTCAAATAAATATTCCTACTATAAAATAATACTTCTAAGCAATAATATACTTTTGTATTTTCTTACACTCAATATTCTATTGCTCATTCAAACTTCCTCTATTATTTATTAATATTTTTTCGTTATCCAACATTTATTTTAACTTTTTTCTTTTCTTAAAATAATTAAATTTAAAATTTAAATTCTAAAAGCTTTAATTTACTTAGTAAGACAACTATGGTATAATACTCTTTGATATAAATTAGGAGGAATATAATGATAAACAAAAGTAAAAAAAATACTGTATTTAAAGTTACAGAAAAAAATGAGTTAATGAACTTTTTAATAGAAAAAATGCCTGAAAAAAGTCGTACAAGTATAAAATCTCTTCTTACTAAAAGAAAAGTTTTTGTAGGAAATGATGTAGTTTCTCAATACAATCATCCACTTCTTCCAGGACAAACAGTCACAGTTGATTGGGGAAAAGTAACTATTGATACAACTATGAAGGGAGTGTCTATCATTTATGAAGATGATGATGTTTTGGTTGTAGAAAAAGAAAGTGGAATTCTTTCAATTGCTACTGACAATGAAAGAGAAAAAACTGCATATAATATGCTGAAAGAATATTTAAAAAACAAAGATCCTAAAAACAAAATTTTTGTTGTACACCGTTTAGATAGAGATACTTCTGGAATTATGATATTTGCTAAAACAGAAAAAGCTCAGGATATACTTCAAACTACATGGAACGATTCTGTAAAAGAAAGAACTTATGTAGCATTAGTTGAAGGTGTTGTTTATAAAGAAAAAGATACTATAATATCTTATTTACAAGAAAACAAAGCTTTTATAACTTATTCAAGTCAAAATCCTAAAGAGGGTAAAAAAGCAATTTCTCACTATAAAGTTTTGAAAAAAAATAAAAACTATTCACTTCTTGAAGTAAATATAGAGACTGGAAGAAAAAATCAGATTCGTGTACATATGCAGGATCTTGGACATAGTGTAGTTGGAGATAAAAAATATGGTTCTGGTAAAAGCCCTATCAACCGTTTAGGACTGCATGCTAATACTATTGTTTTTGTTCATCCTATTACTAAAAAAGTGTTACATTTCTCAAGTAAGATTCCTGCGGTTTTTACAAAAATATTTAATTAAAAAAAGTATTGACTTTTTTTGATAAATGTTATATTATAATTGAGTAACGATGCCTGGGTGGCGGAACGGTAGACGCGACGGACTCAAAATCCGTTTCCTGTCAAAGGAGTGAGGGTTCAAGTCCCTCCCTAGGCACCATTCAATCCCTCACTTTTTATAGTAGATGATTGAAATATATATATGTTAGCAATGCCTCTGGATCAAATGGTCTGAGGCCTTTTTTTTACTTAAAAAATTAGTACAAAGTGGCAATGGGGAAGAAGATATATAATATTTTATTGTATTATTATTTTTCTGCTGTTCGATTCAGTAAAAGGGGGGATGTCTATGCAGCTTATTTTAAGTTTCACTAGTTTTATTTCAGCTTTAATAACAATTTGGGATAAAGCTTCTTCTCTTTTGGGTAGTGAGGGGATACGCCCCTTGGCCAGTTTATATTAATTAAAAGAAAAGAGAAGAAATTAATCTTCTCTTTTCAAAAATTCATTTTTTATCTTTTTAAATTCTTCCTGTAGATTTATATAAATATATCATAATAATAGCTGCTATTATGAAGATTATCCTCTGACTCCATGATCCATTCATCAAATCTCCTGTTACATTTTGAGCAATTTCTAAAATGCCCCAAAATACTGCTACACCAAATAAGAAAAACAGAAATAAGAAAAAATCTTGTATTCCCAAAGGTACAAAAATCCCTGAAGTCACATATGCCCAGATTACAAAAGCAATAAATAGTAATACTGCTGGAAGAAAATATTTTAGTAAAAATACTTTTTTTTTCATTTCTATTCTCCTTTTTTTATTTCTGTTTTAATAGCTTCTTTTGTTGTATATGTATCTGGTAATATATTTGCAAAATCTCCTAATAATGCTTTTAAAGTTGTAGCACCATATTCTCTATACGGAACTGACTCTGTTCCCCAAGTACTTACTGCTACATCTTTAAATTTGATTTTATAATACATTTTATTATCTCCACTATGTTGAACTAAACCTTTTAAACTTTGGTATGACTTATTCATAGATTCATACAGCGTCAAAATAGACAAAGCTAAGTTTATATTATTATATGTATCTATTCCTATATTTTTATTTATATTAATTTTGGAACTTCTTCTTTCTAAAAAATCAATAAGAATTTCTCCTAATGGTTGATAAACCCAATCACGTGTCATATTAAAGCTACCCATTTTTTCAGGTTCTCTTTTTATGGCAAAAGTAACATCTGCCATGAATTCACTTATCATTCCTGTTCCATGTGCTATAAAAAAGAAAATTACTACTCCACTAGCAGTAGTTAAAGTACTAGCTCCAACTTTCCCTAGTAATCCCATTCCTCCAAGACCATTCATCCCACTTAAAAAAGAATTGTTCATTGTCTCTCTGAAATTAAAATCTTGTGGCATTATTATCATATCACCTTTTACACCTTTTAATGTTACAGTTCTTATATATGCCCCTTCTCTATTTATTTGTCTATGTTCTCTCAAAATAAAATGAAATCTATAACCCTTTGCATTGTCATAAGATTCATGATAAGATGATAAATACCCTTCAAATATCAAATGCCTTAATACATATCCATTTCTTGATATTTTAATTTCTATATCCCTTAATGCTCCTTTTGATGTTCCAGTAATCATACTCCATTTATTTAGTTTCATAATTTCAGCTAGATTTTTTTCATCTTCTCCTCTTAAATAACCTGTTATGATGAAAATTCCTTTTTTAAGAAACATTTTTATATTAGAAAAATCTATCTGTTTCAGTTCTATTTCTTCATCATTAATTTTAGATTTTATAAATATTTCTGTTTTTATTGCTTCATCTTCATAATGGTATAACTCCATAAATCAATCCCCCTTTTATTAAAATAGTTTTAATATATAAAATATTATACCATATAAATTTACTATTTAGTTTTTGTTAAAATTATAGAGATGCAATATAATTCTTTGCTGCGTTTTTATTTCTTTCAAATTTTTTTATAATATATTCTAAGATAGCATTTTTTATAAAAATAGCTTATTATATATAGATAAATTAATATTTTATAAAACTACTAAACACACTACTAAACATTTGTTTTTACCTTTATTCACATAAAATTATCTCATTAATTCTAATATTGGAGGACTGTATGTTGTTTCATAAAATATTTCATAAAAAGCAAAATTTTTTCTCATCAAGTCTTGATTCACATATCCAAGATTTTTATGCTGGAGATCTTAGAGCATTAGCAAAAATTTTTTGTGTTTTTGCTGAAAATATTTCAACCCAAAAATTAAAAGCTTCCCAAGTGTTAAATGAAGCTCTGATTTCATCCTCATTTGATGATATATGTAAAATTGATATACAAATGCGTGAGACCACTTCAATGGAATGGAATATTGACTGGAAAACTTTAAAAATTGAAAATTTTATTACAAAGCAAATGTCAAAAGATGAACAGCGAGCTATGCTTATCTTCTCTTCTTTCAATCCGAATGGATACATTAGAGAACAAGCTTTAAAACTTCTGGTTTTTTATGAAGAAACATTGCCATATCTTGTTCTAAGATTAAACGATTGGGTTTACAACGTGCGTCAAACTGCCTTAACTATGTTTTCAAAACGGTTGGTAGAGGCTACTGATGAAGAACTTATCAATACACTTCCCTTTCTCCATAAGCTTCAAAAAAGTAAAAGAGGTGATAATTTTATAATTTCTTCTCTTATGCAGGATAAATTTTGTGCCAATGAAAAGCTTTTAGAAAAAGGATTGGCAAACTCTGATGTAAGAACAAGAAAAACTTGTCTTTCTTTTCTTTCAAATACTTCATTGCCTAAAGCTGCATTATTATTGAAGCATATAAAAAAAGAAAGTGATCCATTTGTAAGGAGAATGATTTTTCAAATACTTTTCAAAGAAAATATAAAAATTGAAGAATTGAGTAAACAGTTTTTAAAAGATAAGTATCCTGCAAATCGGCTTCTTGCTTTACAATATTTATATGATTATAATATTGATCTTGCTTTTATAAAGGCATATCAGATGCTTTTAGATCGAAATTTGCAAGTCCGTATTTTATCCCGCGAAATTATTAAAACTATTAAAAAGACTGATAATTTTCATCAATTTTATCTTGAAAACCTTTCTTCAAACACTACAATTGCTGTCTATGGATTGGGAGAAGTAGGCTCCAAAGAAGATTGTTATATTATTGAGCCTTATTTGAAAAATAGTAAAATAGCTGTCGTTCGTGCTGCAATGATATCTCTAATGCATTTAGATTCTGAAAAATATATTACAATAATTACTGAAATGTTGTATTCTGAGCATTCAAGTATCGTTAATACTGCTTTTATACTTCTCAAAAAATATAAAGACTATGATTATAAAAAAATATTGAAAGCATACCAAGAAATAGACTATGAAAATGCAAAAATAAAATGTGCTTTGTTACTATTTCAAGCATCTAAATGGAAGACTTTACTATATATATTAACAATAATTGGAAGTAATTATGAAAAATTAGAAGCTATATGTCAAGCACAGCTAAGTAGATGGCTTTTATTATACAATAATTCTTTTCAGTCACTATCAAAAAAAGACTCTGAAGAAATTAAAATACTTATTAATATTAAAAAACCATTTTTAACTTCTAAGATAGAAAAAGAATTAATATTTTTGCTAAAAAATAATTGATTTTTTATTATTATATTTTTAATTTTATATAATAAATTAAGTAGATAAATTTTCATTTTTTACTTTTATTTTTTTTAACATTTTTATTTAAATAAGAGGAAAGCAATATATTTTAAGAATAATGATATATCCATGAAAAAATCTTTCCTCCAAAAGATATTTTTATTGTTTAAAAAAAGGGAGTTTCAATATAGTTGAAATTCCCTTTTATCTTTTTCCTTATTAGACTACTTTAATTCTTACTTATTTTCATATTATTCCAATTTTAATTCCAGATTTTCTAACTTAGATATTTCTGATATAGCCAAATTATTTTAATATAGATAAAACTCTATGGCAATCTCAAATATTAGATGTTTAAATTTTTAAATCAATCAAATTTTAACTTTTTCTTACGATTTCTCCATTCTTCCATAAAATTTTTTCTTTTATTTTTCCTTCTAAATCATATATTAACTCTATTCCTTCTTTTTTTCTATTTTTATTATATACAGATTCTGATTTTTTAATATTGTTTGGGTAATATTCAATAATCACTTCTAAAACTCCCATATTATAAATCTCCTCTCTTTTATCACCCTCATAGGAATATTCTATTTGAGGTCCATCTTTAAGTCCTTGCTTTAAATTTCTTTCATAGGCCTTTCTTCCATTAAGGTAATAATCTATCACTTTCCCATCTGCTAATCCATCAACAAAATAATATTCAGTGGCTGTGCCTGAGATAGAATATTTTTTAAGTACTCCAGTAAATGCTTCTGTTTCCTCTTTAACATAAACTCTTACTTCTCCATTTATTCTTCTTTTTTCTATATCCCCTGGAAAAACAATTCTAGTTTCACTATAAGATAATGTTCCAAATAAAAATATTAT
Organism: Fusobacterium ulcerans; assembly: GCF_003019675.1. Classification (NCBI taxonomy): domain Bacteria; kingdom Fusobacteriati; phylum Fusobacteriota; class Fusobacteriia; order Fusobacteriales; family Fusobacteriaceae; genus Fusobacterium; species Fusobacterium ulcerans. Next base: position 3,102,528 of record NZ_CP028105.1, read on the forward strand.
TGCTGTTATTAGCTTTTTCATAAAATTCTCCTTCAAGTGTTGATGTACTCTTATTGTAAAATAAAATTAATTTATTCCTGAAAATAGCTTTTTAAAAATTTTTTCTCTTCGAATATCTATGTTTCCATATAAATTTCTCTTTATTTCATATAAAAATATAACATGAGAAGACAATGCCATTCACAAGGTATTGGTTATGCTCTTATTTTTTGACTTGGCTCTATTTTTATATTAAGGTGCAATTATAAAATTATAATTTCTATCACTTATTTTTCTATTTAAAAAAATAGCTGCCAGAAGGCAGCTTTTCCATTAATACTTGTTTTAAACAATATATTTATTAACAAAATTATTCTTTATTGCTTTTCTCTATTTGTTCCAATTCTTCTACAACATCATTTAATGTTTTATATATTTCTTTTTCTGTTCCTTCTTTAATTTTAGTATTATCTATTTCAAAATTCACTCCATATAATTTTAAATTAGAAGGAATTCCTTCCATTAAAAATCTAAAGTTTGCTCTTACTCCACTTTCTTCTGGAATTGTTATATTTAAAATAGGATGTAAAGAATATGAAACATACCCTTCTTTGTCTTTTAACTGTAACACTTTTTTTTCTGATAAATTAGCAAGTCTTACTGTTTCCTTTGATTTATTTTTTAATCCCACTTTTATCTCATAATATTTTGCAGTTTTTTCAACTGAAAGAATAGTACAGTCAATATATTCATTAAAAGCTTTTTGATCCAATATTATTATTGCTTCGTCAGTACTATTTCCTTCAACCCTTCCTTTGTCTATTCCTTTTTTCAATCCCTTTAATATATTTTTTCCTGTAGATACTGCTCCTGAAACAGCTTCTGTTACTCCATCAGTAACCAAAGATTCCTTTTTTTCTGTTGAATATCCACTAATAGACAATCCAATAAATAGAATTAATATTATTTTTTTCATAATCACTCCTCAGATGTTTTATTAAATTATTATAGCATTTATTTCTTATTTTAAAAAACAATAAATAATAATTTTTTATAATAAAAAATCAATTATTGTTTCTTATTTCAACCATTTTATTTAATAAAAAATAAAGTATATATTTTAAAATTTCATTGAACTTTTAAAACTATCAAAAAAACCTTACCAACCTCTAAGAGATATTTTTTCATATAACCTTTCACCTTTTTTCTTAAGCCTTTCTAAAAGATCTTTATTATGCTTTTCAACTTTTATTTTTAAAGCTTCTGAAACCTCTTGAAGATTTTTCAAATATTTTTTAAGTTTTAAATTGATATCAATTTTATTTTTTTTCAAAACAAATACTATCTCTCCTTCTTTTTTTATAATAGGTAATTTGAGTGGTTTTATTGAATCAGGAAAAGTTTCTAATAATTCATCATTTCCTGTAAATTTAAGATAAAATATTGCAACATCTTTTTTATCTATTTTTTTTATTTCCTCATATAAAAATTCAAGAGGTTCTATTTTATTTTTTTCATGTACCTCTTCTATAACTTCAGAAAATTTTTTTAACCCAGTTCTCATTTTTTTAGCTTCATCTTTTAAGTCTCTTAGTGCATAATTTCTCATCCTATTAAGATAACACTCACAACTAACTCCATTAAAAATAACAAATTTATCTCTCATGTCATCTTCTAACTCCTTATAATGTATTTTTTATGATCAATATATTTTTACATATTGTTTATATTATACCATACTTTTTAAATTTTTATTCGTTTTTAAATAAATAAAAGATTATTTATAAAAAATACATTATTTTTTGTTTTTTATTTTGAAAAAATAACAATATTTCATTTTATAGTATTCTCAATTATAAAAAAACTGTACCCAAAATCTTAAATACCTAAGATAGGGTACAGCATTTTATGTTTATAGTATTCCTGATTAAATAACAAGTATTGTAGTTCAATTTGTTAAATTAATATTAAGAGCTATATAGTTAAAACATCTTTTAATATTTATACTATACCACTTTTAAAATTTTCTTTAGCAAAGTTTTAAGTATAATTTATTTCATACTAAAATTGAATTTAGTCTGCCTATAACTCTTCAATTGAATAAATTAATGTTGTTCCTTTAACTTTTAGAGCTAAACTTTGTCCATTTTCTGCAAATTTATATGCATGTTCATTACTTGATTTTGTTTTTCCTAATTTTGTATGTACTTTTACCCAAACAGGAGCTCCTGCTGCTATAGTTCCTTTATATTCAGCTAAATCTATTGTTCTAGACTGTCCTACTGGAAAAGAGTCACTTGACCATAATTTTTTTCTTTTCCATCCTCTGCATACATAACATCAAAACTCATTACAAAAGCAGCACTGTTAACACATGATATTTTTTGAATTTCTTTTGACATTTTTATCACTCCTTGTTTTTAATTTAACATTAAAATATATATTCCGAGTATATGCTGTAAGTTGCCTTAAAAAACTTTATTTTTCTCTTTATCTATCCTTAATTTTAAATTATACTCTGATATTTTTGTTTGTCAATCTATAAATATACTTTATATATTTATAAAAATTTTATTAAAAAATAATTTTATTTTTAATTTAATAATATTTTCAAAACTATTATAAAATTATATTAAAAAGTATACATCAATGATTCTGAAACTTTAACTACTAAAAACAGTTAAATAAAATTAATTTTCAATATATCCTTTTAATATTTATTTTTCCTATTTTACTTTTAGTGCCAGCTCTTTATTAATAAAGTATATTTTCAGATTTAAACTGTAATAATATCATTTTCATGCACCATATAATAACTTAAAACATAAATAGCTGACCAAAATTCTGCTGGAAAGTCATCTGATGAGGAAATTTCTTGAGAATGAAAACTAAAGAAAGGTGAAATTTTTCCAATAACTTTATTTTTCGAAATAAATGAAATACTAAAATCTTTTTCTTGCACAGCTTTCCATTCACCATAAGGAGTGTTTATAATCATATATTCAACTTTAGGTGAATGAACAATTGAACTTTTTTCATCTTCCTTAAATTTTAATTCTGTTGTAGCTATTATTTCATTATCTTTATTTTTTATAATATATTTATCCTCTTTATTTTCAATAATTATATCTGTTTCATATACAATGGAATTATCTTTTAATATTAATCTTGCTGAATCCATAAAGTTTTTTGATTTTATACAGTCTATTACAATCCCTTCATTGTTTTCAATTTTATATCCCATTAAAGTGCTTTTAACATATAAGTTCATTACATCCCTCCCATAAAACCATATACAATTCCTCCAACAATACCACTTCCAATCATGACATAAGTTGGGTTTAATCTAAATTTTCTTAAAAAAAACATCCCCACAGCAAATAAAAATACAGAAAAATAATTCAAATGAATTTTTCCAATTTCTATTTCACTTTCACCAAAAAAAGCCAGCAAAACCATTGATACTCCAGCAGATGCTATCAAAGAAACCACAGCAGGTCTCAATCCATCTAAAATTCCATTTATAACAGTCAATTTTCTATATTTGAAATATACCATTGCTATTGATAAAACGATTATAAATGAAGGAGTTACACATCCTAATGTTGCTATTACAGCTCCCGGAAATCCTGCTATTTGTATCCCAACAAATGTAGCACTATTTATAGCGATTGGACCAGGTGTCATTTGAGAAATAGTTATTATATCTGCAAATTCTTTCATAGTAAGCCAGCTATGAATAGTGACGACTTCATTTTGTATAAGAGGCATAGCTGCATAACCACCACCTATACTGAACATTCCTATTTTGAAAAAACTTAAAAATAATTGTATATATATCATTTTATTTTCCCCTTTTTAATCTGAAATTACTATGAATAGCACCAACAATTCCACAAACTATTATAATTAGAATTATATTTATTTTAAGAAAATAAGTCGCAATAAAAACTAATATCATCATACTGATAGGAAGAAGTTTTTTTGATTTTACTACTTGTGAAGCCATTGAATAGACAACATCAATAATTACTGCTGCTACTCCAGCCTGCATGCCTTTCATCACTGCATTTACAATTAGATTTTCTTTGAAGGCTAAATAGAAGAGGGAGATTACTGAAAGGATTATTAATGGAGGTAAAACTGTGGCAACTGTGGCAATTACTGCCCCCATAATTCCGCTGAGACGATAACCTATTATTATTGAAGCATTTACAGCTATTGCTCCTGGAGAAGACTGTGCTATTGCTATTAGATCAAGCATTTGAGTATCCTTCATCCACTTGTATTCCTCAACAAATTTTTTTCTCATCAGGGGAATTATTACAAATCCTCCCCCAAAGGTGAAACTACTAATGTAAAATGTTGATAAAAATAATTTTCGATAAAAATTTTTTTCCTGATTTTTGGTAGACATTTTTTTCCTCCTTAAATTCTTATTTATTAAATTATACTCCTTGAAGATATATAAATAAAATAGTATAATCTTATATTATATATAAATGATTAGTTATCTATTTTGATTAGTTATAAAACTAAGGAGAAAAAATGACAGTACGACACATGAAAATATTTATAATGGTTTGTGAATGCAATAGTATCACTTTAGCTGCAAAAAAACTTTTTGTTGCACAGCCAGCAATAAGTTTTGCTATAAAAGAATTAGAAGAATACTATGGAGTTAAATTTTTTGACAGAATATCTAAAAAACTATACATTACAGAAAAAGGAAAAGAGTTTTTCAGTTACTCTTCTCAAATAATAAATTTAGTTGAAGAAATGGAAAACAAAATAAAAAACAATGATACACTAGGTATATTAAAGATAGGTTCAAGTCTGACTATTGGAAAGTATTTTCTAAATGATTATCTAAAAAAATTTCAGCAAGCATATCCACTTATTCAAACAAATATATGTGTTGAGAATTCAAATATAATAGAAGCTAGAATACTGGATAATCTTTTGGATATTGGTCTCATAGAAGGAATTGTTCACTCTGACAGCATTGTATCTGAAACATTTTTTGAAGATAGATTAGTTTTTATCTGCAATAAATCTCATCCCTATGCAAAAAAAGAAAAATTATTATTTAAAGATATTTTAAAAGAAAATTTCATACTGAGAGAAAAAGGAAGCGGAGTCAGAGAAATATTTAATAGTTTCATTACCTCTAAAGAGTTAGCAGTAAAACCCGGCTGGGAAAGTATAAGTACAGGAGTAATAATTAATGCAGTAAAAAGCAATATGGGAGTCTCCCTCCTTTCATATCAGATGGTGAAGAAAGAAATAGAAGAGGGAAAATTAGCAATTTTAAATGTAAAAGATGTTGAATTGAAAAGAAAATTTAATATAATTTATCACAAAAATAAGTTTATAACACCATCAATAAAAAAATTTATTAATATATGTAAAAATATCTAGTTTATTTTAATATCCCTTAATTGCTTTTGTTTAATTTTTACTATATACTAACATTAGGTACTAATAAAATTTACTGGAGGAGAGATTATGACTAAGATGGAATTTTGGCAGTTAATGGATGTATTTAGAAAAGACAGCAATGGAGATAATGAAATATTTCTTCAATCTGCACAAGAATACCTAAGCAGTTGCAATATAGAAGATGTGTGTTACTTTGGAGGATATCTTGGAGCATACATGGAAGCTGTAAATGAATGTGTATGGGTAGATATGGCTTGTAAAGTAATCAATGGTTATGTAAGTGATGATACTGGATTATATTTTGCTCTATGGCTTATCTCTCAGGGAGAAGAGGTCCTAGTTAAATCTCTTATTGATCCTGATTCTTTAGCAGAAGTGCCAAATATTCCTTTTGGAAATGCTGAATTTGAAATGCTTATGAGTATTACTTATGAATTAATAGGTGAAGAAATGGATATTGATAAAGTTAGCTCTTTTCAAAGGGAATGCTTAGAAATAATAACTCCAGATATTCATTATAAAAACAATGATAAATATGGTAATTATGAATACTTTGAAGAGGCAATGGAAGATATTCCAAATGTTCTCCCTAGACTTATTGAAAGAGCAGCCTCGGAAAATTTTGACTGGAAAAACTTGTATGAATTTTAAATTTTCCTATTTTTTAAAATAAATGATTTAATTTTTTCAGATAAAATTGCCAGAATATGAATATAATATAAAAACCTCAGATTTTATTCTGAGGTTTCTCTTTAACTGTTACCCTTTCAATTTTTCAAATTCATCCATTAATTTTTTCATCTCTGTCTCTATCTCATTTATTCTTTCATTATTTCTATATCTAGTACTTTCTAAATTATTTTGAACTTGAAAATCTCCAACCCAAATGTCATTGCAAATGATAGTACTCATTTCTTCTAATAGTACATTATATACTCTAGTATCAGCTTCAACTTCAGCAATAATTTCTATACTTTCCAATTGATTTTCTCTTATAACTACTTTATCCAATGGATTTACTTCTTTAAGTCTTTTATACCCTTTTTCTGTCATAATTGGATGATTAGATGTTGCTTTTAATATTATTCCATTCACCAGTTTTAACTCACTGATCTTTTCTTCATATCCTGTATAAATATCTACAATTCTTTTAGCTCTGGCATCTGGGACTGCTACCATATCACCTATTTTTACTTCTTCAATTCTTTGTTTACTTCCATCAGCCATTGTAAGTATAGTTCCTTCTGCAAGACATCCGTTTAAGCATTTGCTTTTTAGGTTATTCATATATTCCTCCCTCTATAATGAAGATTATAAATTCATTATAACACCATCTCTAAAAGAAAGATACTCTATTACCTAATCAGCTCAAACCTTATCCATTCAATCCTTTAATATACTCATTATATTTTTTTCTCAAATCTTGCAGTTTTTCAGTTGTTTCTTTTATTTTTGTATCAACATTCTCTATATTTTTATCAAGTGATATCAGCTTTATAATATATTCTTTTCCTTGTACTGAAGTACTTCCAACAGTATCAATATTTCTTCTCATTCTGTCTTGTTCTTTTATATAATTTTCACGTAAATCAGACATTTCTTTATGTTTCATTTGAATTTCTTCCATTTCACCATACATAGTTGCAGCTTTTACAAAAAACTCTCGAATATTGGGAGATATTTCTTTATTTGTTGAATAGTATACTAAGTTATCCTTAGAAAAATTGGCAATACTTGTACTGGTTAGCTTTACCACTTCTTCTTTTACAAGAATTTTTGCTTCACTGCCATTTTTTATTTTCACATCAAAACGATATAAAGCACCAGTTTTCTCCATATATTTTTGCGGTTCTATTAATTTTGAATTATTCATAATAGGATGCTCTACCACAATATTCTTATCTTTAGTACTATTATTTTTGAATGTATAGACTTTTTCATAAACATGTTTTATGCTTATATTTAAAACGCCTTTAACCACTGTTACAGTATCTGTTTTAGCTGTTTCTGAAGCTGATACTGTTCCAGTTACAGAAAGATCATCTCCATAAGCTATCATTCTTTCATCATTCTCAGGTAAAAATTCTAAAAGTGCATCTCCTACATATGTCCCATCATCATATATTGTAATAGGGCCTGCTGGTAATTTCATTCCAGAATTATTTTTAAATTTCACTCCAAGTGCTGGATTAGAACTGACACCATATCCTGCATTTCTTCCATCAAATATAGATACTTTCTTTGCATCAAAATTAGTCTGTACTAATGGAATCATTGCACTTTGCTGTCTCTCCAAAGTAACGGGTTTTGGTGTTGTAAACACAAACATATCACCAGCGTTTCTAGTATTAGTTACTTCTTGATGAACATTCCCTGCAAAAGCCATAGGAGACTTCATCATTTTCCTTCCATTTATATTAATTTCTGAAGCAAGAACTTCCTTGCTCATCTCTATATTATCCTCTCCAACATAATATGTATCCACCATACCGCTTTCATATGTCCTAGCTTGTGCAAATCCAGCAATTGACAGAGGAATAATAGGTCTATTCAGATGATATGGTGCATATAGTTCTTGTATAAATGATACAGGTTTTCCTGTGACAAGAGATAGTTCCACATTATCCCAGTCCATTTCGCCTACATTGTCCACTATTGCCCAACCTTGAAGATATGGTTTTTCACCAGCCAAATCAAATCTATAAGTAGCTTTCCATACAGGAGCTGCTATTACATAACTAAATTCTATATCTCTTTTTTTATCTCCAGAAAGATTGATATTTATATTTTTTATATTGCTATTTTTAGAATTCAATATTAGATCAAGTGCCCTGTTCATATCATCAGTTATTTTTGGATCTGTAAAACTATAGGATATAATTTCATCTGTTTTTATAGTTTGAATTTGACCTTCACTTAATATAGAAAGACTGGATATTTCTGCTGCCTCATCTCCTATTTTTACTTTTTTAATTCTAGCTCCTATTATTTTTCCTGTTATTTCTCTAGTGGCTGTAATCTTTACCTCTGCTCCTCTTAATGAATTTAATATCTCTTCAATAGAGGGATTATTATTAAGATCAATACTCAAGCTGGCAAGAGTCCTTTTCACAGTCTCTTCTGAAGGATAATTTATCACTGGTAAAGCAGTATTAGGATCATATATAATAATAGATTTTAATACATCATTTAAAGCACTTGTTTCAAATGGCAATGTTAATTTCGATGCATTTTCAATAGTTCCCTTGTGCTCAAAATATCCTACCCCTGATGAATATAATGTTACTTTCTTTATTGGTACATCTGCATTTTTTACTGTGTTATTAGCTTCTAGATTCATGGTTCCTCCTATTATTAGACCTGCTAAAATTAATAAAACCTTTGATTTCATTATACCTCCTATCATGTTATTACAACAGAGATTTTTTATATGAAATTTTTTTAAAAATTTGATACAAAAAACCTTCTAAATAACAAACTAAAAATGTAACAACAAAAGCAAATGAAAGTATTTCTGTCATTTTTACTTCATTTGTATATCCTTGTTCAGAAAAAACTTTTGTCATAAATCCTATAGATTTTCCTGTTATAAAACTAATGATTACATATCCAAGAAAATATTTTATTTTAAAAGATTTATCTTTTAGTTTATATAAGAAAATAATAATGTAAAAAATAACATTTCCGTAATTTCTTATTTTATCTAAATCCACTTCTCCATAAAGTACTGAAAATAAAACACTTAAACCTAGTGCAATAATATTAAAGCTTACTCCACTCCAAAATACAAACATATCAATTTTTTTAAACACAAATTCCTCCTAAAGATTAACAAACTTTATTTATATAATATCCTATTTCACTCAAAACATCTACTATTATAATAATTTCAATAACTTAAAAAAGTATTTCTTTCAATCTTTAAGACTATGACACAATCAAAGTTAAATATAATAAAAATAAAATATATTAATTATTCCCTAAAACAGCAGCTAAAAATATAATATCTGAAAGAAAAATTATAAAAATGAGAACTATTCCTTAATTTATTTTTTTGATTTTATAACTATCTCCTAGAAAAGTATATAAAAGATTATTCAGAAAAAAATAGAGGGATAGAATATGTTTATCAACTTCTTATTTTTAGAAGAAATTTAAAGTTGGGCGAAATATTTTATTTGAAACTATAAAAAAAGTTGGCATCTTGCCTTTAATAGAATGGATGCAGAGCATATACGAATAAATTATTTAAAAAAAACCACAGATTTAATATCCGTGGTTTTTATAAAGAAAATTTATTTTTTATATACAGTACGTCCATCAGCTTGGAACATAGGAGTCATAACTATCTCTGGGATTTGTACGTTATCAGGAAGATTACAGATATATGTAACTGTATCAGCTATATCATCTGGAGTAAGAGCTTCTATTCCTTTATATACTTTCTCGGCTTTATCCTTATCTCCTTTAAATCTTATTACACTGAAGTTAGTTTCAACTAATCCAGGTTTTATATTAGTTACTTTTACTTTTGTATCAACTAAATCTATTCTAAGTCCATCAGAAAGAGTTTTTACAGCTGCTTTAGAAGCACAATATACTGCTCCTCCTGCATATGCAGCATCTCCAGCTACTGATCCCATATTTATTACAAGAGCTGGTTTATCTCTTTCAATCATTCCAGGAACTACTTCTCTTATCATATAAAGCATACCTTTTACATTTGTGTCTATAACTGCATCTATATCTTCTGCTGAATTAGAATACACTTTTTCCATACCTAGAGCAAGTCCTGCATTATTTACAAGAATGTCTATATTTTTCCATTCTCCTTCAAGAGCAGCTATCTTCTCAGCGACTTCATTATAGTTTCTTGCATCAAGTTGTATAGGCAATACTTTTACACCATATTTTTTTTCTATTTCATTTTTAACTTCATTTAATACTTCAGTTCTTCTTCCAGTAAGAATAAGGTCAACTCCCATTCCTGCAAGCTTTTCCGCACAAGATTTTCCTATCCCACTTGTAGCTCCAGTAATTAAAGCAAGCTTCCCCTTTAAACGATTTTCATTGCACATAAAAAATCCCTCCTTATTTTAACTGTTATAAATATAAGCTTCTTTTATCTTTTCCGCAGTATCGTACATATTACTTTCTACATCTATTCTCACACTGAAATCTGCTGATATTCTATAAAGTATCTCTCTTTTAGAATGAAGCTCCTTTATCTTCTCAAACATATCCTCTACATTGAGAAGAGGTCTTCCCTTACTATGTCTTACTCTTTCATATATACATTCAATCGTACAATCAAGATACACAATAAACGAAGTTTCCCTTAGAGTTTTGATATTTTCATTGTCTATTATGACTCCTCCACCAGTAGCAATAACTATATTATTATCTAAAGATTCCTCATAAACAATCTCTCTCTCTAATTTTCTGAAATAAGCTTCTCCCTTTTCCTCAAATATTTCAGGGATTGTTTTTTTCTCTCTTGCAGAGATCATTTTATCTATATCAATAAATTTCATATCTAAGTATTTGGCTAGAACTCTGCCTATAGTGCTTTTTCCACTTCCCATAAAACCAATTAGAGCTATATTATCCTTCATTCGTTCCTCCTTCGGTAATTATACCATTTCTTTAGTATAATTTAAAGTTTAAATCTAGAAATATTTTGAAATTATTTGTCTATTGTTTTTTTTCCGATTTATAAGTATAATTTAGGAAATAATATCAATTTTGTTTGGAGGAAAAAATGCTAGATAAAGTTTTGATTATCAACACTGGTGGAACTATTGGGATGGTAAATAGTGAAAAAGGGGATCCAAATAGTCCGTTAAGACCAGCTAATGACTGGAATGAAATTGCAAAAGAACACCCTATTCTTGAAAAATTCTCAACAGATTATTATCAGTTCTCTCCATTGATCGATTCATCAGATATGTCCCCAGAAGTATGGATTAAAATAGCTGGTATAATTGAAAAAAATTATGAAAACTACAGAGGTTTTGTTGTCCTACATGGAACTGATACTATGGCCTTTACAGCTTCTGCTCTCTCATTCATGCTTAAAAATCTTGATAAGCCAGTGGTTCTTACTGGATCACAAGTACCTCTGCAATTTCCAAGAAGTGACGCTCTTCAAAATCTTATCACGGCTATACAAATAGCAGGTAATGACCTGTATGGTGTAAAACTTGTTCCTGAAGTTTGTATTTTCTTTAGAGATACTCTAATGAGAGGAAACAGATCAAGAAAAATAGATGCTACTAATTATTTTGGATTCTCTTCTCCTAATTATCCAGCTATTGGAGAAATTGGTGGAGATATTAGAATAATAAAAGATAGAATTCTTGACAGACCAGCAAGTAAAAATTTTTATGTAGATGGAAAAATGAACAGCAAGGTTATTATTCTTGAATTATTCCCTGGGTTAAATCCACAATATTTAAAAAGTATATTTGAAAATACCAATGAAATAAAAGGAGTTATCTTAAAAACTTTTGGAAATGGAAACGCCCCTACTAGTGAAGAATTTTTGAATGTGCTTAAATATATTTCATCTAAAGGCATAGTTATAGTAGATATCACTCAGTGTACAAAAGGTTTTGTAAAAATGGGATTATATGAAGCAAGTGCAAAACTGACAGATGCTGGAGTAATAAGTGGTGTAGATTTGACTCCAGAAGCTGCTGTTACAAAATTGATGTACCTTATAGGAAAAGGATATGATACTGAAGAAATAAAAAGACTTATGCAGATAGATATGTGTGGAGAACAAACTATCAGCCAGTATAATTTTGTTTTTGAAAATACTTCCTCTGCTCCTTCAGACAACTTTGAACTTGAAGTATCTATTCCAGATACATTAAGAGAAGAGGATCTATTTGAAGCAGTAGTGAGAATGAAAGAGATAGCAGACAGAGAATTTATTGATAAGGAATTAAATATTTCTGTTGCTATTGAGGGAAAAAATCATCATGAAAATGAAAAAATGCTAAAAATAAATAACAAAATAAGTAAAATAATTGCTGCTGATAAGAAAAGCCTTCATACAATTTTCAATCATTCTATAAAAAGTATTATCGATGAAAATGATACATTGAAGATAAAAATAAATAGCAATATGAAAATCAGTTGGAAAAAAATTAATTTTTCTGTTTACTCTGAATGCCTAAAATGATATAATAATTTTGTGACAAGATATTTTCATAACATTAAAAAAAAATATGTTTATTTTCATTTTTATTAAATAAATATATAATTATTTAATTGGTATATTCTTATGGCGAACTTCATATATTTTTTGAAGCTTTTTTTGGTACTTTCTATCTTGAAAAATATTCATTTACCCTGTATCATTATTGTGAGGATAAAATTTAGGAGGGGTAAGAATGATAAAATACAGATTAGAAAGTGATTCAATTGGAACTTTAGAGGTGCCAGCAGACGCATATTATGGAGTACAATCTCTTAGAGGACAAAATAACTTCCACATTACTGGTTACAAAGTAAGTGATACTTTTATAAAAGCATTAGCATATGTAAAAAAAGCAACATCAAAAGCAAACTATGAAGCTGGAGTTATCAGTCAAGAAGTAGAAGCTGCTATGATAAAAGCTGCTGACGAAATCATCGCTGGAGGATTCAGAGATCAATTCATCACTGATGTTATCCAAGGTGGAGCAGGAACTTCTATGAACATGAACATGAATGAAGTTATTGCTAACAGAGCTAATGAAATATTAGGTGGAGAACTTGGAAAATATGACAGATGTCATCCAAATGACCATGTAAACTATGGACAATCAACTAACGACGTTGTTCCAACTGCTGGAAAACTAACAGTTCAATTTATGATAAAAGATTTATTAGTTTCTTTACAAGAACTTTTCGATACATTACAAGCTAAAGGAGACGAATTCGACCATGTAATTAAAATGGGAAGAACTCACCTTCAAGATGCTGTACCTATTAGATTAGGACAAGAATTCAGAGCATTCTCTGGACCAGTAGCAAGAGATATCAAAAGAATCAAAGGAGCAGTAGAAGAGCTTACTTATGTAAATATGGGAGCAACTGCTGTTGGAACTGGTATCAATGCTGACGTTAACTATGTAGGAAACGTTGTAAGAATTCTTTCAGAAGTTTCTGGATTTGATTTCAAACAATCTCCAGACCTAGTTGATGGAACTAGAAACCTTGACAGTTTTGTATGGTTATCTTCTGCACTAAAAACTTGTGCTGTAAACCTATCAAAAACTGCTAACGATTTAAGACTTATGGCTTCTGGACCAAAAGCTGGACTAGCTGAAATCTCTTTACCTCAACAACAGCCTGGTTCTTCAATCATGCCTGGTAAAGTAAACCCAGTTATTCCTGAAGTATTAAACCAAGTATGTTTCCAAATATTCGGAAACGACATTACTATAGTAAAAGCTGCTGAAGCAGGACAATTAGAATTAAACGTATTTGAACCAGTTTTATTCTTCAACTTATTCCAATCAATAGAAATATTGAAAAATGGAATCAACACTTTCATAGAAAACTGTTTGAAAGGAATCACAGCTCAAGAAGAAAACTGTAAAGGTTGGGTAGATAGAAGTGTTGGTATCATCACAGCTCTTAACCCACATATTGGATATAAAAATGCAGCTGAAATAGCTAAATTATCTATAAAAACTGGAACTCCAGTTGCACAAATAGTTCTTGAAAGAGGATTATTAAGCAAAGAGGATCTAGATATTATTTTAAATCCGTTTGAAATGACTAAACCTGGAATCCCTGGAAAAGAACTTTTAAACAAAAACAAATAATAGCTCACAAACCGTCAATCATTCATAAAAAAAACTCCCTGTCCATGCAGGGAGTTTTTTTATTACCTCTATATTTTATTTGTTATTCTTATTCAATTACTTTTCTTCATTATTTTTCTATGGTTTGTGTATTTATAATATTTCTTTTATAACATTGGTAGTTTCTCATAATTAATTCACTCTCCATCTTTTATTCCTCACAGCACTTCATTTAACAAACATTTCATAAAACAGCCAAATAATTAATAATAATTGTAACACACAATTCTTATTACAATTTTTAATGAAACAACTCTTCCCTCAAAAAATATTTCGTCATAAAAAATAAATATTTATTTTTTATTTAACGGTTTATATCGGTACAAATAATATAGTTATAAAATATTTTCATATTATTTATTGACATATTTTAAGAAATATTATATTATAATCTTATAATTAATTCGTAATATAAATCAATTATTTTCAAGGAGATATTTTTATGAAAAAAAGACCTAATATTTTATTGATAACAAGTGATCAGCAGCACTTTGATACAATAGGTGCTTTTAATAAAGAGATTCTGACTCCTAATCTTGACAGGTTAGTTAAGGAAGGAACTACTTTTGACAGAGCCTACTGCCCAAATCCTACTTGTACCCCTACCAGAGCATCTATTATCACGGGAAAATATCCAAGCCAGCATGGTGCATGGACTTTAGGAACTAAATTATCTGAAAATGAAACTACCATTGGAGATGTACTCAGAGGAAATGGATACAAGAGTGCTCTAATAGGAAAAGCACATTTTCAGCCGCTGGCATCTACAGAGGAATTTCCTTCTTTAGAAGCTTATCCATATTTACAAGACCTTGAGTTCTGGAAAAATTACAGAGATAGATTCTATGGATTCGACCATGTGGAGCTTGCAAGAAATCATACTAACGAATCTCATGTAGGACAGCATTATGCAATATGGCTTGAAGAAAAAGGGTGTAAAAACTGGAGAGATTATTACCTGAATCCTACTGGTAATATGAGCGAAGAAGAATATCCAAGATTAGAAATATTAGTAGAAAAAGAAGGAAACATTCTCAACAGCAAGAGAAACTGGGGAAAATGGGAAATTCCAGAAGAATATCACTATAATTCATGGATAGCTGAAAGATGCAGCAGTATGCTTGAAGATTACAAGAACAATGATGAAAATTTCTTTCTTTGGGCAAGTTTCTTTGATCCTCATCCTGAATATTTTGTACCTGAACCTTGGGCATCTATGTATGACCCAGAAAAACTCTCTATAGATGAAGAGACAATAAATGATGATCATAAATATAATCCACCACATTTTAGGAAAACACAGGAAGAAAATCCTGATTTCAGTGAATATAAAGAAACTGGATTTGGCATCCATGGTATGCACTCACATCTGCAAAAAAAAGAAGATATCAAAAAAGACCTTGCACTATATTATGGAATGGTATCTATGATGGATAAATATATTGGTAAAATTTTGGATAAACTGGAAGAATTAGGACTTGCTGAAGATACTATAATAGTATTTACAACAGATCATGGGCATTTTGTTGGACAGCATGGACTTATCAGAAAAGGTCCCTTCCATTATGAAGATCTCATCAAAATACCTTTTATTGTTAAGTATCCTAAAGTTGTTCCTGAAAACAAAGTTTCTCATTCTCTTCAATCATTGGTAGATCTTGCTCCTACTTTTTTAAGTATGTGTGGAATAAAAATACCATATGATATGACTGGAATTGATCAGACTAAAGCATGGGCAGATGAAAATGTAAAACTGAGAGATCATGTTATTTGTGAAAATCACCATGAACCTACTACTATACATTTAAAAACTTATGTTGACGAAAGATACAAATTAACTGTATATTACAATCAGACTTATGGAGAGCTTTTTGATTTAAAAGAAGATCCAAAGGAATTAAATAATTTATGGGATAATGAAAAATATAAAGAACTGAAAAGTGAGCTGCTTTTAAAATATATTTGGGCAGAACTAGGAAAAGAACCAATGTGGATGCCAAGAATAAAACAGGCATAGTAAAATATCTTAATAATACATATTCAAAAGGGGTGAAATATGAATCTATTAGCAGTGGTTACATTTATTTTTTTTACTGGATTGGTAGCAGTGATATCTTGGTATCTTACAAAAAATGAAAATCTTGATTCTAACAGTGGGTATTTTTTAGGTGGAAGAAGTTTAAGTGGTGTAGTTATAGCAGGATCGTTATTACTTACTAACCTTTCTACAGAACAGTTAGTAGGAATGAATGGAAATGCTTTTATGGGAGGATTATCTGTAATCGGATATGAAGTGACATCAGGTATAACTTTGATATTTATGGGATTGTATTTCCTTCCAAGATATTTAACAAGCGGATTTACAACAGTTCCTCAGTTTCTTGAAGAAAGATATGATAAAGGTACAAGAAATATAGTGGCTATTCTTTTTTTAATAAGTCTTGGGGTTATTTTTCTTCCAGTTGTGCTGTATTCTGGTGGAGTTGCTTTAAACTCTCTTTTCAACATATCAGCAATGTTTGGAATATCAGAGCAGGCTGCTCTTGTACTCACTATATGGGGAATAGGTATCATTGGTGGAATTTATGCTATATTCGGTGGGCTGAAAGCAGTTGCTGTTTCTGATACTATCAATGGTGTAGGACTTATAGCTGGTGGTATACTTATTCCAGTTCTTGGATTAAAAGCTTTAGGTGATGGAAGTTTTTCACAGGGAATAGAAAAATTAATTATAAATCATCCTGAAAAATTAAATGCAATAGGAGATGCTGCTGCACCAGTTCCATTTTCTACTCTTTTTACAGGAATTATATTGATAAATACATTTTACTGGTGTACAAATCAGGCAATAGTACAGAGAGCATTTGGTGCTAAAAGCTTGGCAGAAGGGCAAAAAGGAGTTATCTATGCTGGATTTTTAAAAATATTTGCACCAATTATTCTTGCAATTCCCGGTATAATTGCTTTTCACCTATATGGAAGTGAAATAGCTAAAGGAGACTTTGCTTATCCGATACTTGTAAATAAAGTTCTTCCTACTCCTTTAGTAGGGTTCTTTGGAGCAGTTCTTTTTGGAGCTATACTAAGTTCTTTCAACTCTGCTTTAAATTCAGCTTCTACATTATTCTGCTTAGATTTGTATAAGCCTATTGTCAATCCTGATATAGAAGATAAAAAACTGGTAACTGTTGGTAAAATATTTGGAACTGTCCTTGGTATCCTTGCCATCTTAGTAGCACCATATATAGTAAATGCACCAAATGGACTATTTGAGTTTATGAAAAAATTTATGGGATTCTTCAATGTTCCAACTCTTGTAATAGTATTTGTAGGTTTCTTCTCAAAAAAAATACCTGCTGTTGCAGCTAAAGTTGCCATCTTTGTATTTATGTTCCTTTATGGAATGATGCAGTTTGTGTACAAGGTAAATATAAGCTTCCTTCATGTATTGGGAATGCTCTTCCTTCTTTGTGTAATAATCATGGTTGCTATTGGATATATAGCTCCAATGAAGACTCCTTATGTACAGAGCAGAAAAGAAGAAATTTCTCTGGTACACTGGAGATATGCAAAGCCTATGAGTTCTCTTATAGCAACAACTACTATCTATGTCTATGTTCTTCTTTCTCATAGAGGATTAGTTGGTCTTACAGAAAATATCGGAAGCAGATTTACTATGATAACAGCTGTTTATATTATTTTATCAGTGATATTATTTGTTATAGTAGATAAAATGGGAGTGGCAAAGGAAAAAGAGGTAATAAAACAGACTGTATAAAAATATGAACTGCAACAATTTCAAAATAATATTGTTATATAAAAGTTAAAATTACATATTACATAAAAGTTATCATATAAAAATTAAAGATACACATTACATAAAAATTATTATATAAAGTTCAAAGTTAGCTATTATACAAGAGAACATTTTATATAAAACTTGATAATAGTCATTATAAAAAATGCTGAAGTGAAGATTTAATTTCCTCATTTCAGCATTTTTTTATTAATTTTCTAATATATTTTTATGCTTTTATGTAAAAAGCAAAGAATAATTGATCAAAAAATAAAGTAAAATTTTCTTAAAACAATATCTTCAAAAATAGAGAGGTATAGATTTTAATAAAAAAACTTATATTTTTATATAAAAAAACTGAGAAACGAATGATTAAAAGTCAGATTAAGTTCCTGCTTATTAGTCAATCTTTTCACAGTTTTATTTTTTTATAATAGATAAAATTTCTCTTTCAATACTGAAAATATTGGGGCACATCTCTCTTCCTTTTCAGAAATGCTGCTCACTGATATTATCTTTTTAAAATCAAATATCTGCTTATTATGAATATATCCAAAAAGATAATTTATGAATACATCATTTTTAAAAATATTTCCACACAAAACAATTTTCTTTGGGTAGAACAGTGTAAACATATTTAAAATAAGGATTGCCAGATAATCTGCTGCCTCCTGAAGAGTTTTAAGCACAGCTATCTCTCCTGACTCTCCTGCTTTTAAGATAATATCAAAAGAAATATTCTCCCTATCTCCAGATGTCAGAGAAAATATAATCGGAGTACTCTCTTTAGAATATATCTTTTCCATTTTCTCCAAAATAGCTCTTTCAGAATAGTTATTTTCAAAGCATCCTTTTCTTTTACAGATAGGGCATATATTTTCATCATTATTGATTATTGAGTGTCCTATCTCTCCACTTAATGAAGATTCTTTTTTAAAAAGTTCACTTTGAACAACCAGACTTCCTCCTACCCCTGTTCCATATTTCAGAAAAAAGAAATCTGAAAGCTCCTCTTCTAAAAACATTTGATAAATAGCCAGATTTTTTACATTATTATTTACATAAATTGGAATTCCCAATTTTTCTTCCATTATTTTTTTTAGAGGTACAGATTCATTCCAGAATCCGATAAAACTCATAGTAGAACCAGTATTAAAATCAACTGCTCCAACTATACTTATTCCTATTCCAAGAAGTTCTTTTTTATTCAGATTATTTTCATTTATAAAGCTTTTGATCTCCTTTATAAGCTCATCTAAAAAAATATATGCTTCAGAAGTATCCTTATCAAAATATTTTTGAGCCTCTACCTCTCCTTTTAAATTAGTAAGAGTAAGAGAAAAAAAGTTGTTTTTTATATCTATCCCTATAATTTTTTTATAATCATAATTTATAGATAAAAGCACTTTTTTTCTTCCCGGCTTGTCACTGTTTACTTCCCCAAGCTCCTTTATTATCCCCTGCTCCAGCAAATCAGAGCATATTTCTGTCAAAGTACTGGGAGCAAGATTTATAATCTCAGAAAGATCTTTTTTAGATATGCTGTTGCTTTTCCTTAGTGCATTTAAGATTTTAGAAATATTTCTTTTCTTTATATCTTTTATTTTCATTGAAACCACCCTTTTATAATGCTAATATATTATATCATAGAGAAAGGGATTAGTGTAAAATA
This sequence comes from Fusobacterium ulcerans, assembly GCF_003019675.1. Lineage (NCBI taxonomy): Bacteria > Fusobacteriati > Fusobacteriota > Fusobacteriia > Fusobacteriales > Fusobacteriaceae > Fusobacterium > Fusobacterium ulcerans. Next base: position 3,122,278 of record NZ_CP028105.1, read on the forward strand.
AAAATTAAGCTCAATTTAAAAAAGTTTCAACAATTTAGTGTTTTTCTTCGTCTAATATATTGTTGTAAAAAAGGATTCGCTTTATAACTTATTAATATAAATAATAGAAACACTCAACAAGGAGGCATCATGGAAAATCTAAAAGAACAAATTGAAATTGAAAGAGAGAATATTATCTCTCTGAAGAAAGAAATTGAAAAAAAGATAATTGGACAAGAGGATATGGTAAGAAAAATCCTTATTGGTATTCTTACTGGCAACCACATCCTTCTGGAAGGACTTCCAGGATTAGCAAAATCTCTAACTGTAAATACTTTAGCTCAAACTTTGGGTTTAAAATTTGCAAGAATACAGTTCACACCAGATTTACTTCCCAGTGACATTATAGGAACTGAAATATATAATGAAAAAACTGGGGACTTCTATACTAAGAAAGGGCCTATCTTTGCAAATATAGTACTTGCAGATGAAATAAACAGAGCTCCTGCCAAAGTACAGTCAGCATTGCTTGAAGCTATGCAGGAAAAACAAATCACAATAGCCAGTGAAACATTTAAGCTGGACAGACCATTTATTGTTCTTGCTACACAAAACCCTATTGAACAGGATGGAACTTATCCTCTTCCTGAAGCACAGCAGGATAGATTTTTAATGAAAGTAAAAATTGAATATCCTACAAAAGCAGAGGAAAAAGATATGCTTAAACTTCTTACTTCTGTATCTGATTTTGATTCTATTCAGATAAATGAAATATTAAACAAGGATAAAATAGAAAAAATCAAACAGATTATAAGAGAAATTCATATAGATGAAAAGCTTATGGACTATATCCTTGATATTGTATTTAAAACTAGAGAAACTAATAACTATATTGCCTGTGGAGCATCTCCAAGAGCTTCTATAGCCCTTGTCGTATCTGCCAAAGCAAATGCTTTTCTGGAAGGAAGAGATTATGTCATCCCTCAGGATATAAAAAGAGTCATCTTTGATGTACTTCGTCACAGAATGATACTTACATATGAGGCAGAAGCTGAAGGGAAAAAAGCAGAAGATATCATTACAGATATACTTGAAATAGTTGAACTGCCATAGTCTGAACAGGAGGAGTTATGAACAGAGCAGAAATTCTAAAAAAAATAAAAAAAATAGAAATAGCTTCTTCCATACTTGCTGATGAATTATTTGCAGGAAAATATCGTTCATATTTCAAGGGAAATGGAATGGAATTCTCTGATATAAGAAGATATGCCCCTGGAGATGATGTTAAGAAAATAGACTGGAAAGTTAGTGCAAGGCAGAGAAAAACTTATGTAAAGGAATTTACTGAAGAAAGAGAGCTTGCTATTTTCCTTCTTATTGACATTTCCAAGTCAAACAGCTTTTATGCTAAAAAAGATCTGTTGTGTCAATTAGTGGGAAGTCTTGCATTCAGTGCCAATAAAAATAGTGACAAGGTGGGAGCAGTTCTATTTACAGATAAAATAGAAAAGTTCATTCCTTTGAAAAAAGGGAGAAATCATTCTCTTGTCATACTGGATAATCTCCTTAGCTTTGAACCTCAAGGTAAAAGAACTGATATATCTAAAGCACTTGATTTTCTAAACAAAATAGCAAAAAGAAGAGCTATAGTATTTTTAATCTCTGACTTTATAGATAAAGGTTATGAAAAATCCATGGCTATTACAGCTCAAAAACATGATCTTATTCCTATAAGAATAGCAGATAGAAAATATGAAACACTTCCTAAGGGAGCTATATTCAACATGATAGATTCTGAAACGGGAGAAGAGATAGTAATAGAAAATTTTGATAAGGATATTGCACTTAATGAAGATATCCCTAAAAATATACTTAACATTTACACTGATGAAGACTATATTGTTACTCTTTCTAATTTTTTCAAGAGAAGGAGGTCATTATGAAAAAAATATTAGTCATTCTTTTTATAACATTATCCTTTGCACTCTCTGCAAAAGATATCAATATAGGAGACACAGTAACTTTACAGATAACAGGTGTATCTAAAGAAAAAATAATGGATTCATTTAAAAATACAGATTTTTCCATAGAGAGTATGAAAGATGGAAAAGATGGTGCAGTAATTCTTTCAGTAAAAGGATTTAAAACAGGTGAAAATATAATAAATATAGGAAATAAAGAGGTTACTATTGATATAAAATCAGTTTTAACACCTGATGATAAAGAGATATTCATAAATCTTTCTGATGAAAGCGACAAAAACTTATTTCTTCACCAGTTCCCATATGGAGCTGTTATAAGTACAGCAGCTGGAATTGCAGCTCTTGTGATTATTCTTCTTGGAATAAAAATAAAAAAAGATAAAACTATACATCTGACTCCAGAAGAAAAATTTGAAAATGAAATGAATATGCTATCTGAGGATAAATGGTTCTACGAAATGAGCTATGCTCTCAGAGAATATATAGACAAAAAATATGGTTCTCATTTTATCAATGGTATTTACTTTCCATTGAAAAATCTCAATGATGAGGATATCCAATTTATTGAGTGGCTGGATAATTATAAATTCTCTAAAGACAGGGATGACTACTTCCAGCAGAGTAAAGAAAAAGCTTTTGAAATATATGGAAAAATAAAGGAGGTAAAAGAATAATGTTTAAATTTGCAGCACCATACTTCCTTATTCTGATACCTGTTGTCCTTTTTCTTTTTCTGATGAAAAGAAAGAAGCAAGGTATTGAAGTTCCCGGAATAGAACCTATCAAAAACTTTAAATTAAAAACAAAAAAATATCTTATTGGAAAATATCTTATTCTTCTTTCATTGATATTGATGATAGTTGCTCTGGCAAGACCTCAGCTGTTATCAGAAAATAGAATTGTAAAGAAAGATGGAATTGATATTGCAATATCTTTGGACCTTTCACAATCTATGCTCCAAGAGGATTTTACTCCAAACCGTCTGGAAAAAGCTAAAGAGGTTCTCAGTGAATTTATAGATAAAAGAACTGATGACAGACTTGCCCTTATTGTTTTTGGTGGGGATGCCTATACAAAAGTTCCTCTTACATTTGATCATAATGTAATAAAGGAAATGACAGGAAAGCTTACTGTTGATGATATAACAAGCAATACAAGAACTGCTATTGGTATGGGAATCGGAGTGGCCCTAAACAGATTAAAAGATTCTGAAGCTAAATCTAAGGTCATAATACTTTTGACAGATGGAGAAAACAACTCAGGAGAAATGAGCCCCTCTGCTGCTGCTGATATAGCTAAGGAACTTGGTATAAAAATATACACAATCGGTATTGGAGCAAAGGAAATAAAAGTTCCTTCATTCTTTGGATACACAACAGTTAAAAATACAGAACTTGATGAAAATATGCTGAAAAGTATAGCTGAAACTACTGGAGGAGAATATTTCAGAGCCAGTGACAGCAAAGAGTTTAAAGAAATTTTTAATAAAATAGATGCCTTGGAAAAAACACAGATAGATGGAAGATCATTCTATGATAAACATGAGCTCTTTGAAAATTTATTAAAACTTTCTCTAATACTTTTAGTTTTAGGAATATTTTTTGAGTATGTTTTTTACATCAGAATACCATAATAAGAGGTGAATAACTTGGAATTTGGAAATATAAAGTACACAGTATATATAATAGTTCCTGCTCTCATCCTCTTCTTTATGATAATTGGTATGAGTAAAAGAAACAGGATACTTGATATACTTAAACTAAAAAAATATAATTTTGTACAGATAATTAAAACTATCCTTATGACTTTAGGTGCATTTATGGTAGTTATAGCTCTCCTTTCTCCTCAAGAACTTCTGAATGAAGATACTGTTGAGGTAAAAGGATTGAATATATACGCCCTTATTGATACTTCTAGGTCTATGATGACAGAGGATGTTTATCCTAACAGGCTGGAGGCAGCAAAGAGAACTCTGGAAAATCTTCTTCAAGGTTTGAAAGGGGACAGAATTGGATTTATTCCTTTTTCTGACAGTGCATATATACAGATGCCTCTTACTGATGATTATTCCATTGGTAAAAACTACATCAATGCTCTGGACACTAATTTGATCTCTGGAGGAGGGACAGAACTTTATCAGGCTCTGGAACTTGCAGAGAAATCATTTAAAGAAATCAATAGTGACAACAAAACTATTATTGTCCTATCAGATGGGGGAGATTTTGATGATAAGTCTCTGAAATTTGTAAAAGATAATAAGATGAATGTTTTTTCAATAGGTATTGGTACTGATGAAGGAACTATAATTCCAGAATATGTCAATGGAAAAAAAGTCGGTTTCATAAAAGACCAAAAAGGATCAGCTGTTATAAGCAAACTTAATTCTGATTTCTTAAAAAAACTTTCTTCAGAAAGTAATGGAAAATACTATGAAGTAAATAATCTGAAGGATGATACATCTAATTTCTTTAGAGATACTGCTAATCTGGAAAGAAAAAATCAAAGAAATGAAAGCATGAAAGTGTATAAAAAATACTTTCAAATACCTTTAGGTATTGGAATACTTCTTATTCTTCTTGGTTATTTCATAAAAGGAGGGGCAAAAGATGAAAAATAGAATAATATGCCTTGTTATCCTTATACTTTCGCTTGTTGCCTTTGCTGCTTCCTTTAACAGCACACAGGCTTATTATCACAACAGCAGAGGAAACTCTTTCTTTAAAGAGAAAAAATTTGATGAAGCTCGTGATGAATATAATAAATCTTTAAAAATAAAAGAAAGTAATGAAGTTAGAAATAATATCATAAAATCACTTTATGAAGAAAAAAAGTATAAAGAGATTACTGAAACTCCAAGTACAGAATATTTTATCAGAGGAAACTCATATGCTTTCCTTGGAGATGAAGCGGTACAACAAAATCCTGAAGAAGCTATAAAAAATTACAAAGCTGCTCTTGAAGAATACAAGCTTGCTATGAAAACTTCTAGTGATATTAATATTAAAAAGAACTATGAGATAGTTTTGAAGAAGATAGAAGATTTAAATAATCAAAATCAACAAAACCAAGACAATCAAAAAGATAAGCAAGATCAAAACAAAGATCAAGATAATAAACAAGATCAACAAAACAAGGAAAATCAGCAAAATCAAGATAAGCAAAATGATAAGCAAGATCAAAATAAAGATCAAGATAACAAACAGGATCAACAGAACAATCAAAATCAACAAAATCAAGATAAGCAAGACCAGAACAAAGATCAAGATAACAAACAGGATCAACAGAACAATCAAAATCAGCAGAATCAAGATAAGCAAGACCAGAACAAAGATCAGGATAATAAACAGGATCAACAGAACAATCAAAATCAGCAGAATCAAGATAAGCAAAATGATAAACAAGACCAGAACAAAGATCAGGATAATAAACAGGATCAGCAAAACAATCAAAATCAACAGAATCAAGATAAACAAAATGGTAAGCAAGATCAAAACAAAGATCAGAATGATAAACAGAATAGTATTCCTCAAGGTGAGGTACAGCCTATAGACTCTAAAGATGATGTAAGAGAAGGAGAAGTCAGAGCTATTTTAAAAAGATTGGAAGGTAACGAGAAACAATCTTTTAAAAATAATGAAAGAGTCATAAATATAGATACTGGAAATTCAAATAATAGATGGTAGAGGTGAAAAATGAAAAAACTTTTTAATTTACTGCTGTTTTTATTTATCAGCAGTTTTACATTCTCTGAAATAATCTTAGATGTCAACAACAGTGATCCATCTATAAATGAACCTATATCTCTACAGGTAAAATTTTTAGACAGTGACAAAAAAGATTATACAATAGATGGAATAGAAAATTTTAAGATAGCTTCCAAAGGAAGTCAATCAAGCTATTCCATAGTAAATGGAAAATCTACAAGTTCAAAATCAGATATATATACTCTTATTCCTCTTAAAGAAGGAAACTTTACTTTAAAGGTGAATGGAAAAAAAGAAACATCAAATTCTATAAATATAAATGTTGCTAAAGAAGCAAAAGTCAATGTTGAAGGAAAAATGACTCTTCAGGATAACTTAAAAGAAAAAAATACTTTTTACTTTGGACAAAAAATTCCATTTGAAGAAAAATTATTAACAACTGTTCCTTTAAGAAATTTGCAATATATAGACAGACCAAACTTTGGTGATCTTTCTGTAAAAGATATAACTCCTGTAAATAACAGAGGTGGGTATACTGAGAAATATTTCACTGATGAAAATGGGAGAAGAGGATTAGAAGTAATTCTTTATCAAGGTATACTGCAAGCTAATTCTTCTGGAAATAAATCAATAAAAGGAGGATATGCTGCTGTAACAGAAAGTGGTCCTAATGACAGCTTTGTATTTGGAAATACTTCTACCCCAGTATATTTAGGTTCTAAAGAGATGGAACTTACTATTCTTCCTCTTCCATCTGGTAAACCTGCTGGTTTTCAAGATGTTGTAGGAGAATTAAAGGGAGACTATTCTTGGAATAATGATAAAGTAAAATTTGGAGAATCTGTGGTTCTTACTTTAAAACTTTCTGGAGATGTTAATTTAGATATGCTTGAAAAAGTAGTTTCTAATAATATTCCAGACTTTAATGTTTTTGAAAGTTCTAAAGAGAGCGGAGAAAAAATTGTAAATGGACAGTACTATACTGAAAAAACTTTTGATATAGCTTTTATTCCAAAAGTAACTGGGAAGGTAACTATTCCTGCTGTTAATATTCCATATTTCGATACAGCAGAGAAGAAATACAAAGAATTTGAAGTCCCTGCAAAAGTAATAGAAGTAACAGGCACAGCTAATGGTGCAGTTATTCCACCAGCAATGACTACTGCTGCTCCACCTGTAAATAATACCACTGCTGCTGTAACTGCTCCTTCTACACCAGCAGAAAAAATAGCAATCTCTTCTATTCCAGACTCACAGATAGAAGAAATTAATAAGGCCGATAACAGACTCATGATAGGAGTAATAATTCTTGCATTATTAGAGGCTGGTATTATTATATTCCTTATCTTAGATAGAAAAATATTAAAAAGTTCTTTTAATCCTAAGTTAAAACAAATGAAAAAAGCAAAAGATGACAAGGAGTTTTATAGTCTTTATTGTGAACTTATGAAAGAAAAATTTGATTTCAGTCCAAAAGCTCACTTAGAAGATAAGCTGGTAAAAAATGGAGCCAGTGAAAAAATTATTGAATTGAATAGAGATATAGAAAAGAAAATCTATGCTCTTGAATCATTAGATAGAAACGAAATATTAAAAACGCTTAAAAAGGAGTTAAAAGGATGAGACACAATTATCTTACAATGGATATAAATATTGCTTACAGTATGCTGAATATGAAGTTAAGGGATTTTTATTCATCTATTGATGCTCTGTGTGAAGATGAGGAAGTGGATAAAGAAGCTCTTATCGCACGCTTTAAAGATAATGGATTTATTTATAATAATTCTATAAATCAATTTACAAGTATATAAACCAAAAGAGGATAGCAGGGTGCTGTCCTCTTTTTTAATCCATTGCTTTATCATCATAGAAATAAAAATGGTTCTTTCCATTTTTCTTAGCTATATACAATCCTCTGTCAGCACGTTCTACAGCTGTTAAATACTCATCATCACTCTTTGCAAAACAAGCTCCTCCTATAGAAACTGTGACATTATAGTTTTTTCCATCCACCACATATTCTATATCTTCCAGCCTTTTTAAAAGTTCATTTCCAAATTGATTTATATCAATGTATGGAGAAATAGGACATATAAGTAAAAACTCATCTCCCCCTGTTCTAAACAGCATATCCTGACTTGATATACTGTTTTTTATTCCTTCCACTATTTTTTTTAATATATTATCTCCTAAATAATGACCATAAGTATCGTTTATCTTTTTAAAATTATCCACATCAATTACGAGAATCAATGGAGATTTTCTGTTTATTTTATATCTTTCAAAAAGATCATTCATGTACTTTTCCATTCCTCTTCTGTTATGAGCCTCTGTAAGTACATCTATTTCCGTTTCTTCTTTTACCTTTTTAGATATTTTTTGATTATATATTGTCAACATGCTGAATACTGCAAAGAAAAATAGAGATAAGGCAATAAGCATTTTAAAAGTCAGGTCCATATAAAAACTTTTATTTATATCATCTACTATAGCAGTATATTCATCTATCTCTTTTAGCGGACATCCCATTGAAATTATCCAGTTATAGTCCTTATACAGCTTTGCAAAAACAATTTTTTCAGATACTATTTCGCTTTTCAGTTCTTTAAAATAATATTTGTAGAAAAATTCTCCTTTGCTGTTTATTCCATTCAATTCTATCTGATTCATTTTATTTCCATTGGAATCTAATATATTTGTAGATAACGATATATCTTTTCCACTAATAAGATTATCAGGATGGACATGCTGAAGAGCATAATTTTCTCCCCCATTATAATTTAGTATTTCTTTTATTCCAATATATTGTCCACTGGCAAATTTTATCTGATGAATTTCATTTTTTATTTTTTCTTTAACTGTTTCTTTCATTTCTACTTTGGAAATATCTGAAGTTATTTTAACCTCTTCTTCTATTTCAACAATTCTCTCAATTATTTTATTTACATTTTCTTTAAGAAAGTCTTGCTTTCTCTCTAAATATATTATTCTGCTGTTGCTATGATTAACATTCATAACTATTCTTATAGAATTATACAGAAACAAAGATATGGAAATAAATATAAATACGAAAATAAATATTACAAATCTCTTATACTGTGCAAGAAGCTTTTCCATACTTTCCCCTTTTCTAAAATTTTTAATCTGATTATCTCTTCCGCCCAAAGTTATTTAACGTCTTTAATACGTACTACTTAATTGTAGTATTTAATATAAGATTAGTCAAGGATAAATTTAAAATTTTAATGTTATTTTAAGAATTAATATCCTTTAAATATATAATATATCATTGAATTTTTTATATTTTTCTGATATAATCCTACATTGAAATAAAGTTTAATATTTGTATATATTTATTCTTTATCCCTTCTTAATTTTTAACTTTTATATAGTTTTTAACAAAATAATATATATGAGGAGCTGAAAATGAGTAACTTAAACAATCAAAAAAACATTGAAAAAGATTCTGAATATTCTCTTTCTGCTGTTCCATCTTCAAAAAAGACACAGGGGTTATGGGCAGCAATGGTGGTATTAGTAGGATTTACATTCTTTACTCCTAGTATGACTGCTGGAGGAAATCTTGGTATTGGTATGAATATGATGAACTTTTTCACTGCCATGATTATTGGAAATGCATTTCTTGGGGTATACTGTGGAACTTTAGGGTATATTGGACAGAAAACCGGTCTCACTCTTGATCTTCTTGGACATCATTCTTTTGGTACAACTGGTTCTTTTTTATCTTCTGCACTTATTAGCTTTACACAAATAGGATGGTTTGGAGTAGGAGTTGCAATGTTTGCTATTCCTGTATCTGGACTTACTGGAATTCCTGTATGGCTTCTTATTGTCATTACTGGTATTGTTATGACTCTTACTGCATATTATGGTATAAAAGCTCTTGCAGTATTAGGTTCTATAGCTGTTCCGCTAATTGCACTGCTTGGAGTTTTCTCATTAAATTGGGGAATAACAAAAGTTGGTGGATTTATGAATATTTTCCCTGAGAATCCTGCAACACCTTTGAGCCTTGCCACTGGTATAGCTATCGTTGTTGGTTCTTTTATCTCAGGAGGTACTGCAACACCTAACTTTACACGTTTTTCAAAAAGTGCTAAAATAGCTGTTGTTGCAACTGTAGTTGCTTTCTTTGTTGGAAATTCTATTATGATGATATTTGGTGCTGTTGGGGGAGCTGTTACTGGAGTTGCTGATATTTTTGATATCCTTATTCTTCAAGGGCTGGCTATTCCTGCGGTAATAACTTTGGGACTTAATATCTGGACTACTAACAACAATGCACTTTATACTGCTGGACTTGGAGTTTCAAATATAACTAAAGTTCCAATGAAGCCAATGGTGCTTTTAGGGGGAGTAGTAGGAACTGTAACTGCTGTATGGCTGTATTATAATTTTGTTGGATTCCTTAATCTATTGAGTGGTATGATTCCACCAGTTGGAGCAGTTATTATTCTTCATTATTTCACTCATAAAGCTGAATATACAGATAAAAATTATAAATACAAAGACTTCAACTTTGCTGGTATCTTAGCTGTTGTATGTGGAGCATTAATTGGAATATTTGTTCCTTGGGGAATAAAACCTTTAAACTCTCTTGTATCTTCTGGTATAATATTTATAATCCTTGATAATATGCTTAATAAAAAAGAAAAGTAATTAGCCGAATCAAATTCATCTATAACAATGTGAAAAGAAGTATAATAAATAATTTAGAAATGCTTGAAGAAAATTGGGAAGAAAATTTTAATAGAGAAATGAAAAATAAAGAAAATGAAAGATAAAATTAAGATCTGTTAATTTGAGAGAAGTATTTCAATTAACAGAAACTATTATTATACTAGGAGGTAATCAATGCTTATCAAAAATATATTTATTGAAAATAGTAAAACTGCTTCTGATATCCGTGTAGAAGATGGAATATTCAAAACTATTGCTCCATCTCTTGAAGCCCTTCCAGGAGAAGAGGTCATAGACTGCACAGGTAAATCAGCCTTTCCTCCATTTATAGAAAGCCATGTACATCTTGATACATGTCTTACAGCTGGAGATCCAGTATGGAATATGTCTGGAACTTTATTTGAAGGAATAGAATGCTGGTCTAAGAGAAAAGAGAAACTGAGCAAAGAAGATGTAAAAGATCGTGCTCGTCGTGCTATAAAAATGCAGGCTTCAAATGGTATTCAACATGTACGTACTCATGTGGATGTTACAGATCCTACTCTTATTGCAATGGAAGGTATGCTGGAACTTAAAGAAGAACTTAAAGATTTTGTAAATCTGCAAATAGTTGCTTTCCCACAAGAAGGAATTCTTAGTTATCCAAATGGAAAACAGCTTCTTGAAAATGCTGTAAAAATGGGTGCTGATTGTGTAGGAGCTATTCCTCATTTTGAATTTACTCGTGAATATGCTGTTGAAAGTGTAAATTTTTGTATGGAACTTGCTGAAAAATATGGACGTCTAGTAGATGTACATTGTGATGAAATAGATGATGAGCAGTCAAAAGGACTGGAAGTATTAGCTTGCCGTGCTCTTGAAAGCGGTATGAAAGATATGGTAACTGCCAGCCATACTACTGCTATGCATAGCTACAACAATGCTTATTGCAGCAAATTATTCCGTCTTTTAGGAATGAGTGATATTAACTTTGTGTGTAATCCTCTTGTTAATACTCATCTACAGGGTAGATTTGATACTTATCCAAAACGTCGTGGAGTTACTCGTGTGAAAGAACTTCTTGCCAACGGAAATAATGTTTCTATGGGACATGATGATATATTCGACCCTTGGTATCCTCTTGGAGATGGAAATATGATGACTGTGGTACATATGGGGCTTCATGTGTGTCAAATGATGGGATATGAAGAAATTCTTAACAGCTACAAGCTTATTACTCATAATGCAGCTCGTACTCTTCACCTTGGAAGTTCTTATGGTATCAAGGAAGGAAATCCTGCCAGCTTTATAGTATTAAATAATGATAACTTCTATAATGTACTAAATAAACAAAGTGAAGTATTATACAGTTTCAATCGTGGAAGACTTATAGCTTCTGCTGTTCCTGCTGTTAAGAAAATATTATTCTAAAATAAAATGAGGGTAACTACAATTAGATTAAATTTTAGAAACTTGGATGACTAAAAAGCTAGATTAGATTTTAAGAATTTGGAAATTAGAAACATTTGTGTAATTAATGAAGTGAGTAAAACGTAAAAAACAGTATGTTTGAGCAAAGCGAGTTTCCAGTAATTAAGCAGTTAGAATTTTAACTGCTATAATTACTGAGATGCAACAGTGGAACTTAAGAACAAAATTAATAACAAATATTTCTACTGGAAAATTCTAAAATCATATGTCTATTTTTAAGTTGTCTAATTAAAAAGTCTAAAACTATATTTCTAATAAGAAGTTACCCTCATTTTTTATTTTACAATATATATAAATTCTTGACAGGGATAATCGAACACTGTTATAATATCTCCCTCTGAGAACCCAGCCTTTTTATATAATTTTCTAGCTCCCTCCCCCTTTATATCTCCATCTCGATAAGTAATTACAGACAACTTTGTCCCTACCTCAAATAGAGAAGCAAATTTTTTTACAAGTTCTGTTCCTATATTTTCTTGTCTATATTCAGGGTGTACTGCTAAAAAGCTAAGTTCTTTTTCTTCATATGAAAAAGCTAGAGCTCCTACCACCTTTTCTCCATCCTTCACTACCAGAGTTTCTTTCTTTTCTATTTTTTCAATCAATACATCTTTATAGCATTTCAAATCTAAGCCTGGGAAATTGCCGCTCACAAGTTTAACAAGCTCTATCCAGCTTTCAAAATCTCCCTTTTCTCCAAATACAGCTCTCATAACATCCCTCCTCTGCCACTAAAGACTAATGTATAAAAGAGAGAATTTAAAAATCAATGATTTCCTTATTCTCTCTTCCAGACTTTATTATATATTTTGATTATTTCTTAATATTTACCCTTATTTTTTCATTATCTCTTCAATTTCATTGTAATATTTAGGCATTTTATCTCCTAATCTTCTAGCACCATCAGCAGTGATAACAAAGTCTCCTTCATATCTCATTCCACCAAATCCGAAATATTCTTCTATTTTCTCATAGTTTAAATATTCCATGAATTTTCCTGCTGCTTTCCATCTTTTTACTAATTCAGGAATGAAATAAATTCCCGGTTCAATAGTAAATACATATCCCTCTTTTAATACTCTTGCAAGTCTTAAAGATTTTAGTCCAAACTGCATATCTCTAGGGAAGCTTTCATATCCTACTAAATCTTCTCCTAGATTTTCCATATCATGTACATCTAATCCCAGCATATGCCCTAATCCATGTGGGAAAAATACAGCATGAGCTCCAGCTTTCACTGCTTCATCTGCATTTCCTTTCATCAATCCTCTTTTTATCATACCTTCAGTCAGTACTTTTGCCACAGCTAAATGTACATCTTTGTAGTTTATTCCCGGTCTTACCATTTCTTCAGCTTTCTCAAACATCTCTATCAATAAAGAATACATATCTTTTTGCTTATCACTGTATTTTCCATTTACAGGAAAAGCAGTTGTCATGTCTCCACAATATCCCTCTCTGCTCTTTGCTCCACAGTCAAGGACAATCATGTCTCCATCTTCTACAGTGTTATCATATCCATGATTATGAAGTATATGTCCATTTTTAGTAAATATAGTAAAGAATGAAGTTGATCCATAATATTTCTTTGCCACAGCTTCAATAGCAGCTACCACTTCATATTCTTTCATTCCTACCTTTACAGTTTTCATAGCAGTAAGATGCATCTCTTTTGTAATATTTACAGCTTTTTCCAGTTCATCTATCTCTAACTGTGATTTTACATTTCTTTGTTCTATAATAGCTTTTATCAAGTCTAAAGATGTATGCTCATCATACTTAAATGGATCTAGTCCTAAAGCTTTACTTAATTTCATTACATTGTCTGCTTTATATTGAGGTATTAACAAAACCTCTCTTTTATCTGCTTTTAATTGAGCTGCAAATTTTTCAAACTCTGACATTTCAATAAAATTTTCTACTCCAGCCTCTTCTGCATAAGATTTAAGAAGTTTCTGTTCTCCCATCCATACTATGTCATCCAGTGTAAAATCTGTTCCAAATATATATTCCTTATCATTATCTATATCTATTACTCCAACAAGGCTTGGAATATCCATTCCAAAATAATAAAGGAATGTAGAATCCTGATCAAAAGAATAACAGTTATCTTTATAATTTCTAGGTGATTCATTATTTCCTGGAAGAATCACAACTCCTTTTCCCAATTTTTTCTTAAGTACTTCTCTTCTTTGAACATAAATTTCTCTTCCCAGCATTTTTCCCCCTTGGTATCTTTTATTTTTTTAATATCTTATTCTATAATACAACATTCCAATGTATTCTTTCAAGAGTATTCCTAATTTTTTAAAATTAGTGTATTCAGGGATGTAGTCAAAGAAGTTCTCAGCTTCTTTTTTAGCCATGAAATCACAAGGAGCTGGATAAAATATTAATCCTCCCTCTCCATCATCAAAAGTTTTTACACTTCTTGGAATGTGAAATGCCGATGTAATTAAAACTGCTTTTTTCTCTTTTGATCCTTCCATCATCTTTCTTATATATAAAGCATTTTCTCTTGTATTTCTGCTTTTTTCCTCTATTACAATATTTTCAGATGGTATTCCTAAAGCTACCAGTTCTCTTTTATATACTGAGCTTTCACTCTCTTTATTTTGAAGAGGGCTTCCACCAGAGATATATATTTTTTTGGGATACTTATTATAAAACTGTGCAGTTTTAATTATTCTTGCATTGGCACCTTCTGATGGCACATTTCCTCCAGCACTATTGGGCACTATTCCCCCTCCTAAAAGGATGTATACATCTCCTTCCTGAAGCTTTACTGTGGAAATCGTCGAGTACTCGCTTTCCAATTTAAAAAGAAATCTATCTACAAAAAAGTCACTTGTACCTAAATAAGTTCCCACACCAATAAAAATTAAAAGAAATCCTGATTTTATCCTTCTATTTAGTATATTTTTTAATCCAATATAGATAAAAATTAAAATAAATGGTAATGGTGACAACAATGTTAATGAAATTATTTTTTCAAGAATAAACATACGCAGCTCCTTTATATCCGTGTTCTTTCTTAATATATTACTATAATTTATTAAAAAATAAAAGGATTTTTAAAATTTTGTCTAATAACTGTAAAGTGTAGGGGAAAATCAATTAATATATACTTTACAAGGAGAGAAAAATGAAAAAATATCTATTAATTTTCATCTTTCTTGGTATGTACTTAAATAGTTCTGCTGAAGAAAATGAAAGTATAACTAATTCGGAAACAATCTACAATGGTCTGGTGGGATCTAACCACACAAATATAATAAATACTGGAATAATTAAAAATGACGGCTCCCATGGAATAACAGGTTCTTCATTTTCAACGATACAGAATTTGGGAACAATAGAGAATAATGGTGATTATGGAATTGATGTCTCTGGCGATTCAGCAATAGTTAATGAAAAAACCGGAATAATTTCTAACAAAGGAAATTTTGGAATACGATTGATTGATGGAGAAAAGGTATCTAACTTCGGAAAAGTGGAAAACAAAGGAGACTATGGAATTTCTGCTTATTCTACTAAAGATGCAGTAAATGAAAAAAGTGGAGTAATCTCCAATGATGGAAATACAGGTTTCTATATACATAATAGTTATGGTGCAAATGATGGAACTATTTCCAATAGTGGAAATTATGGATTCACAATAGACTCTAAAAGTCAGGGAATAAATAAAGGAATTATTGCTAACAAAGGAAGATTTGGAGTAGCTGTATACAACAGTACATTTACAAATTCACCTACTGGTGAAATAAGAAATGGTTCAAGCTATGGACTTGCAATACAAAATGGAGGACATGGAGTAAACTATGGTATAATTGCCAACAAGGGAAATGTTGGAGTCTCCGTAAGTAACTCATCATCTTTTGTGAATCACGGAACAATAGAACAAGGTGGAAAAATAGCTATTCTCATGGGGAATGGTGACAATACTCTGGAACTTGGTACTGCTTCTAAAATAAAAGGAATAGTGGAAGGAAACAGAGGTACTGATACTCTTATTCTATCTAAAACACCAGTAACTGTAAATCCTATTTCAAATGGTACAATAGATTACACTATCAAGAATTTTTCTAATATAGCAGTAAAGGGTGGAACATGGAATCTAAATAAAGATATGGTTCTTGTAGCTCCTGATAAATTTAAAGACAACCCATCTTCTGTTTCTATGCCTCCAGTATCAAGAGATAAATTAGATGGAACTTTAATTATCAATCCAAATATAAAGCTGACATTAAATATTCAGGTAAGCGACCTTCTTACTCCTACATTGAGTACTAATAAGCTTGTGAACAATGGTATAATTAATGAAAATCCTATGGATTCTTTATATGTTACCAATGATACTGTAATTAAAATTCCTACACTATATATTAAAGATACAAACAACAGCAGTATTGGACAAGTAGATGTAAATAATGTGGCTGAAGGATGGCTGGGAAATTACGAATACGACAGAGATAATGGTATACTCTATCTCGTTCTAAATAAAAAACCTGATGATCCTGCCCCTAGCAATGATATAGTTGGTGGATTTTATGATTCTATATATAATTATCCAAAATCTAATATCCATGAAATAAATAATATGGAAGCCAGAGAAAAAAACTACTCTTTAAACAGAGAATTTAATTTAAACCCTAATTCAAACACACAATCTGGTGAACTTATTACATCTTATGGTAAATATTATGGAAATTCCTACCATCCAGCTTATTCATACAGATCATATGGTTTCAATGGCCAATCTATTTTCCCTTATAATAATTTTGCATTTGGTCTGAACTATGGATATATTGGAAGCAAAGTTGACTTTAAGGATAAAGGAAGCAGCAGAGAAGATATTGATTCGTTTACCCTTGTTGGAAGCGTCTCTTATCTGTATAATAACTGGCTGAATATTTTTCAGACAGGATTGGGATATTCTCGTCATGATCTGAAAAGAAGAATATTAGACAGAGAGGATAATTACAACAAAAGAGAAATAAAAGGAGATTTCAATTCTTTCCTTACTTCTTTTGGATGGGAGACAGGATACATATTAGCAGGAGATAACAGAAAAAATTATGTATATCCTTATGCTGGATTGGACTATATCTGGAATAAAGATCAGGGATACAATGAGAAACAAGATACAACTACTGATGAAGATAACTATGCTTTAAATGTTAAAAAGAATACTTCTCCATCTCTTGTATCGAAAGCAGGGTTGAAATACAAATACAGCATTTCTGAAAATTGGAATATCAATGGAGATTTTACATGGTATCATTCAAGTAAAAGTCCTAGAAATACCCATGCTGACTTTATTTTCAAACCTGATGTACATTTTACAATTCCTCCATTGAAAGTATCAAAAGATACAGAGGTTATAAATCTTAATGCTTCATATACTACAAAAACTCTTTTAGAGTACAACATTGGACTTCATGGTTTAATCAATAGAAATCATTTTGAATCTTCTGTATCTCTGGGAGTAAAATATACATTCTAAATAAAAGGAGAGAATATCTGCAAGTAGAAATATAATTTTAGAACTTTTTCAATAGAAAATTGGGCTCTTTCTAATTTTCAAATCTCTAAAATATACTTCTCTTGATTGTATTCTCTCTTTTTTTATTTACAGTATACATTCCATCTTTATATCTGCTTCTTCATATTTATTTTCATCATACTCTAAATCTACAAATCCATACTTTTTATACAAATGAAGTGCCGCTTTCAACTGATGATTAGAATAAAGCAGAAGTTTCTTTGCTCCTTCCTCTCTTGCCTTTTCAAAACATTTTTCCATAAGAAGACTTCCAATTCTTTTTCCATGATATTTATCTGAAACAGCAAGTTTTAATATTTCAAAATCTCCATTTTCTATTTTTCCCAATGAAACAGTCCCTACACACTCTCCATCTATTTCAGCAATATATACAAATCCACCTTCATCAATTATTTTTTCTTTAGGATTATTCAGCATCTCTTCATCTACAGGCTCTAGTAAATCATATTTTAAAAGCCATTCATATCCTAATTTCTTAAAATCGTTAAGGTGTCTTTCCTCAAAATCAACTATAAATACTTCTCCCATTTATCCCCTCCTTAAAAAAAGAGACCACTCAGCAAATTTCTTTACTGAAAATGGTCTCTGCTGTCACAATATTATGCCTTTCTGCTTTCAATTATCTTTTTAGCTAATACTTCTGGCACTTCCTCATATCTTGCAAATTCAAATCTATAATGTCCTCTTCCTTGAGTCATCGCTCTAAGATCAAGAGCATATTTCAATATTTCAGCCTGAGGCACTTCCACATTCAATACCTGTTCTCCATACTGATTAGGCTCCATTCCTAAAATTCTTCCTCTACGTTTGTTCATATCTCCCATTACATCTCCCATGTAACTTTCAGGAACTACAATTTCAAGCTTCATTATAGGTTCTAAAAGAACTGGTTTAGCCATTTCTATTCCTTTTTTGAATGCAAGTACAGCTGCCTGTTTAAAAGATATCTCGTTAGAGTCTACTGGATGGTAAGATCCATCAAATATAGTTGCCTTAAAGTTGATAACTGGATATCCCGCAAGGATTCCTTTTTCCTTTGCTTCAAGAAGTCCTTTTTCTACTGCTGGCATATATGTTTTAGGTACTACTCCACCTTTTACTTCATCTACAAATTCAAACTCTTTTTCAGATGGTTCAAATCTAATATGAACATCTCCATATTGTCCTGCTCCTCCAGATTGCTTCTTATGTTTTCCTTGAACTGAAGCTGTTCCTTTTATTGTTTCACGATAAGATACAACTGGGTCTGTAAGTACAGCATGAACTCCAAATTTATTTTTTATCTTACAAAGGATTACATATAGATGTTTTTCTCCCTGTCCACCTATCAGCAGCTGTTTAGTTTCAGCATTTCTATACATAACAAATGTAGGGTCTTCCTCCATCATTCTTTGAAGGCAAGTACTTAATTTTTCATCATCAGCCTTTTGTGCAGGCTCTACACTTGAATATAGACAAGCTTCTGGAAGTTCAATACTATCATATACTATAGGTTTATCTTTGTCACATAATGTATCTCCAGTCTGTGTAAACTGAAGTTTAGTAGTAGCTCCAATATCTCCTGCTACAAGTTCCTGAGCTTCTTCCTGTTTATTTCCTCTCAGATATATAATCTGAGCTATTCTTTCTTTTTTATTCTTATTAGGATTTAATACTTCTGTATCTCTTTTCAATGTTCCTGAATTTATTTTAAATAATGATATTTTTCCAATAAACGGGTCAACAAGAGTTTTGAAAACTATAGCTGAGAAAGGCTCATCTTTACATATTTTTCTAGCTTCAGGTTCTCCAGTTACTGGATTAGTTCCAACTCTTTCACCATTGAACATCTCAGTTGGTGTAGGCATATAGTCAGATATCATTTTAAATAAAGTATGAACCCCTATTCCCTGTATAGCTGATCCAACTATTACAGGAACTATATCTCCAGAAATTACACCTTTATGCAATCCAGTTTTTATCTCTTCAAGAGTAAATTCCTCACCATTAAAATATTTATCCATTAAAGCTTCATCAGTTTCTGCCACAGCTTCAAGCAATAAATTTCTTACTTCTGATATATCTAAATCTTCAGGTATAGGTCCATCTACACATTCTACACCATTGAATATTCTTCCTATTAATTCCACTATATTTACAAATCCTGTAAATTCTTCTTTATCTCCAATTGGTACACAGAAAGGAGCAATTTTCTTTCCAAATTTTTCTTTCATTTCACGCAGCAATTTTTCATAATTAATATATCCCTTATCCATCTTGTTGATGAAAATTATTCTTGGAAGTTTCTTTTCTTCTAATATTCTCCATGCTTTTTCTGTTCCTACTTCTACTCCTGATGTAGCATCCATTACTATAACTGCACTTCCTGATACTCTGACAGCTGAGTATACCTCACCTGAAAAGTCAAAATAACCTGGAGTATCTAAAAAATTGTATTTGCAGTCTCCATATTCTACAGGAACTATTGAAGTGTTTATCGAAAATAGTCTACGAGTTTCTTCCTTATCAAAGTCAGATACTGTTGTTCCTTCTTCTACAGATCCCATTTTGTTTGAAAATTTAGAAATATACAGCAAAGCTTCTGTAAGAGTAGTTTTTCCACTTCCTCTATGTCCTAAAAGAGATATATTTCTTATGTTGCATGTTTCAAAGTTTCTCATAATTATGCCCCCTTATTGTTTTGGAAAGTTCTTTCTGATATTTTGTTCCTAAATCATTGTACTATTGTATATAGCTAATAAATCTCAAATAGTCAATAGGTAAATTTAAATTTATTTTAAAAAGTCTCTTTCATATATCTCAAAAGTTTGTGAAAATTTATATTTTCAGAGGAAATGAATTATAATTTTTCTATATATATGATTTATATATTTTTTCAATACTTATGGCTTCAAATTGACTTTTACCATTGAGTTCGAGTATAATATATAAAATAAGTGTTATACTTACATTGTTCTTTCAGGAGGGAAAATGGAAAAATTTCAGACAAAGTTAGATGGATTTAGTATAAGGTTTGCAACTGAGGATGAGTGTCCTCTTATTTTAAAGTTTATAAAAGAGCTTGCAGATTATGAAAATCTTTTAAATGAAGTGGTAGCAACTGAAGAAGTACTTAGAGAATCTATATTTGTAAATAAAAAAGCTCAGGTAGTTTTTGGTGAGTTAAATGGAGAGCCTGTAAGTTTTGCTCTTTTCTTTAACAATTTTTCTACTTTCTTAGGAAGAGCAGGAGTATACCTTGAAGATCTTTATGTAAAGCCTGAATACAGAAATAAGGGAATAGGAAAAATCATGCTTTCTTTCTTAGGAAAAGTAGCAAAAGATAATAATTATGGAAGAGTAGAATGGTGGTGTCTTGACTGGAATAAATCATCTATTGAATTCTATAAGAAAATGGGGGCTGTTCCTATGGACGAATGGACAGTATTCAGAGTTACAGGAGAAAATTTAGATAAATTAGCAGGAGAATTTTAATGGAAATCAAAACAGCAGAAGAATTAATGAGAGCAAGATATAATGCCTATGTCACTGGTGATATAGAATTTATCAAAAGTACACATGACCCTGACCACATGGTTGGTATAGACTGGGCTGAGTGTGAAAAATGGTCTAAAGAATCTGAATGGATGGGACTTGAAATCGTAAATACTGATAAAGGAACTGAAACTGATGATGAGGGAATAGTTGAATTTAAAGCTACATACAAGGAAAAAGGAAAAACTGTAGTCCATCATGAGAAAAGCTATTTTGTAAAAAAGAATGGTACATGGTACTATCAAAAATGGCTTCCATTACAAGGAACTATAGTAAATAATAGTAAAGTAGGAAGAAATGATCCATGTCCATGTGGAAGCGGAAAAAAATATAAAAAATGTTGTGGAAAATAAAGTTATATTATACATCTGGGGAAGATTATAATACACATAATTTTAAGGAGGAACCCAAAATGAAAAAAACACTATTAGGTATGTTCTGCCTTTTATCTGCAATGAGCTTTGCTGGAGATTTTGATAGAGAAGAGCATATATTAGCTGGTGAAATTTATAAAAATTTCCCTGTTCTTGAAGCTGGTAAAAAAATAACTTTAAAAGAAATAGACGTGGACATCGAAGATGACAGAGTTGTAGAAGTAGATGTAGAGTTTGCAGCTGGTTCAGAAGTAAATGTTGCAAATTATGATGCTTATGCAAAAAAAATCAGTGCTGAAATAAATAACAGCATCAAGTCTACAATAGGAGATAATTTCAAGCTTATTAAACTTGAAATAGATACTTCTGGTATCAAAAATGACAAAAAAATATATAGATAGTAATCTTTCTTAAAAATGTATAAAAACAAAAAGGGGTAGGATATGAAAAAAATTGTATCACTTGTTTTTTTGTTTCTTTCAGCAGTTAGTTTTTCTGAAAGATTAGTAGTGAATCCCAATCTTTATATAGATTCCAGTATTATTTTCATAAAAGGAGAAGATAAAGCTTATACTGGAACCCTTGTAAATAAAGATGAAGAGGGGCGTTTATTAAATTCGGTAGATTATAAAAATGGCAGATTAAATGGACAGGCTGTTTTTTATTATCCCTCTGGCTGTATAGAATATCTTGGTATCTTCAAAGATGAAGAACCTCTTTGTATTACACTATATTATACAAATGGAAATATATTTCAGAAGAGATATATAAATCAAGATAATAGTGAAGTTTTAGAAGAATACTATCTCAATGGAGAAAAGGCTAAAGAGTATGTATCTCCATCAAAAAATGAAAATCTTATCTGGAATAATATCTATTATTCTGGAGGAAAAATCAAAAAAGATGAATTTACCGATCCAGAATTTGAGGTAGCTGAATAAAATGAAAATGAGGAAAACCAAGACTTGATTAATTTTAGAAGTTTGGTCTCCTCATTTTTTTATTTAATTATCTGTTTCTCTTTTAATACCTATATTTTTTCTCTTACTATCCTTGAACTTATTACAGGAAGAACTTCACATATATGAAGTCCTGTATCTTCTCTCACTTTTGATACATCAGAATACAGTGCCACATGATCTCCCTCTTTTATTGACTCATCCACTTCTATAAAAGTATTGTCCATAGTTACCAAGAGTATTTTGTATGATTTCCCATTTATCAAACAGCAGCTTTTTTCATTTGCTTTAGAAAACCCTTCTCCATATCCAATTTTTATCTTTGCTGCATAATTAAAATCATTCTCAGATAAAGTAGTTTTTAAATTGTAAGCTAAGTATTTTGATTTACTCACATCTCTTACTCCTGCTATTTTCCCCTCTAATTTAAATACCTGCTTTAATCCTTCTTGAAAAAAACCTTCTTCCTGCAACCCATAGATATATATCCCCGGTCTAAGATGCGTCATCATATCACAATTTCCATATAATAATATACCTACGCTATTTTGTATATGAATCATTTGAAATCTCTCTTTACCTAAATATTTTACTGTCTCTGTAAATTTTTCAATAAGCTCTGCTCCCTCATCATACTCCACTGCATAAAGATGTGAATATATCCCTTTGAAAGACAAGTTTTTTTTCTCAATATATTTCTTTAAATTTTCAATATCCTCTTGAATTATTCCATTTCTTCCGAAGCCAAAGTCTATCTTTAATTGTATTCTATCTGGAGAGATTCCATTTTCTATAAATTCTTTTAATTCTGCCAGAGTATTGGCTGATATCTCTATGGTATTATTACTTTTTACAACATCAAAAAATTCTCTTCCAATACTTTCAAATACAAGTATTCTGCTGTCTGTAACTTTTTTATTTTGCAGTATTTTTTCAGCTTCATTTAAGCGAGCCACTGCAAATTCTCTGTATCCATTATCATAAAGTATTTCTGATACCATTTCTATACTATGCCCATAAGCATTAGCTTTAAGCACTGGAAGTATTTTCTTTGCATATTTCTTCTCTAAATACTTTATATTTTGAATGAGATTTTCTTCTGAAATCAGCATTTTTATAGAATTAACTGCCATTTTAAATACCATACTTTGCTTTTAATTTATCAATAGTTCCATCTTCCATCATTTCTTTTAAGACTTTATCAAATTTATCTTTCAATTCAACATCCTCTATATTAAAAGCCATTGCCTTATTTTCTCCTTCTACTGTTACTACTGTTTTCAAGTCTGGGTTATTTTCCAGATATTTTTTAGCTACTGTAGCATCTAACAGCATAGAATCTATTTTCCCTGATTTCAAAGCAAATAGAGCTGCTGTATGTCCTGAAAATGGTACTATTACTGCTCCAGGAACTTTCTTTACAATATCTTCTTCAGTTGTTCCTAATTCTATTCCAAATCTCTTATTTTCCAAATCTTCTATAGTTGTCATAGGACTAGTTTTCAGTGCTATATAGCACATTGCTGGTGAGATATATGGAGTAGAAAAATTAATATATTTTTTTCTCTCATCACTGATACTCATACCTGCTATTATAATATCCACTTTTCTAGTTTGTAATGCTGAAATCAACCCATCAAAATTCATATTCGCCCATTTATATTGAAATCCCATTCTTTTAGAAAATTCTTCCATAATATCTGGATCTAATCCAACTATCTTACTGTTTTCCAAATATTCAAATGGCGGATACTCTGCATTTGTTCCAATTACATAGACTTTCTCTGTAGTTTTTACCTCTTTTTCTTTTCCACACCCTACAAATACTACAACCATTACTACTGTTAATAAAGCTAAAATCTTTTTCATAAATCTTCCTCCTCGATTTTTATATAAAAAAAACACCAGCCCCAAAAAGACTGATGTTGATTACAAATAAAGACATCTTAATCTATAAATTAGTTAGATACAAAATGCTATTCAAACCACAAACTTTCTTTAAGGAACATATAATTATTATTTATTTTTAATCTGTTCCTTAATCTCCTTAGCATTCTGCTCTCCTCCTATGAAATAATTTTCTCAATTATATCCCTATCTCCTATTAAAGTCAATAATTTTTTTAAAATATTTTTTTATTTTTTATATTTTTGAACTGTTTTTTTTAATTTTTTAGAATACAATTATTCTATAAGTATCTATTCCCTAAATTCCAACTCTAAATTCTGATTTTGAAGTTCCACCATTTTATAGTACATCCCTTTTATTTTCATCAGATTTTTCGGACTTCCCTGTTCTGCTATCTTTCCATCTTTCAATATTATTATCTTATCTGCTGATGCTGCTGTTCTCATACGATGAGCTATAAGGAGTACAGTTTTATTTTTTATCAATTTACCTAGAGCAGATTGGATAAGAGTTTCATTTTCAACATCCAGTGAAGCAGTTGCTTCATCTAAGAGAATTATAGGTGCATCTTTTAATAATGCTCTTGCTATTGATATTCTCTGTCTTTCTCCCCCTGAAAGAGTTGAGCCGTTTTCTCCTATTACAGTATTATATCCTAGAGGGAACCTTTTTATAAATTCATCACATTGTGCTGCTTTAGCTGCCATATAGACTTCTTCATCAGATGCACCTCGTTTTCCTATCCTTATATTTTCCAATATAGTTCCATTGAATAATACTACATCTTGAAATACTATAGAGAATTTTTCAAGAAGTACCTCTGGGTCAACAGTACTTATATCTACACCACCTAAAGTTATTTTTCCATTTGTAACATCCCAGAATCTAGCTGCCAGTTTGACAGCAGTACTTTTCCCTCCTCCTGATTCTCCAGCCAATACAGTTATCTGCCCTTGTTCTGCTACAAAAGAGATTCCATTTAATACTTTTTCATTATTATTATATGCAAACTCTACATTTTCAAAAACAATATCATAATTATCACAAAAAAATTCCTTTGCTCCCTCTTGAATCTTCTGATCGTTTATATCCTTCATTCTTTTTATTGTAAGCAGAGAATTGAATATATCTCCAATCTGTATCAATACTACTGATAGGGGATCATACAGCCTTGAGATTGTAAACAGATACATAAGATATACCAGAAAATCTATCTCTCCATTTAAAAATAGTTTTATACCTGTAAGGGTTACTGCTGCAAAGCCTAATCTCAATATTCCCTGAGCTGATACTATCAAAGTTCCTGTTGTGAGCTCTGATATCAAAGAAGCTTTTATGATTTTAAAGAAACTATCATCTAAATCATTTAAATATTTCTCTTCTATATTATATGACTTTATCTCTCTAATATTTTCCAGATATTCCTGTACTTTGTCTGAAGCTGCCAGTTTTGCATCTATCTTCTTTTTCCCCATTTTATCCTGTAGAAATTTACTTCCAACAGTTATTATAATAGCTATTGGAAAAACAAATACTGCACTTAAAGCCATTTTCCAATTGACAACAAATAAGCCTATTCCAACTAAAGTCACTGAAATCAAGCTTCCAAAAAGCTGTGGAACCGAATGAGAGAAAGTATGCTCAAGGTCTGTACAGTCTCCCATAATTGTAATTGTTAATTCTGAAAGATCCTTCTTTCCAAAGAATGATAAAGGAAGTTTGCGAAGCTTCTCTGCCAATGCCACCCTTCTATCAGCACTCTCAGAATATGCTGAAAAATATGTACTGTCATATTGTATTCTGTGGGTAACTAATATAATGGCTGAAAATACCACTGAATACCCTGCATAAGCTAAAATATTTATATTATATGCACCATTCTTTTCTATATACATCATCAAATCTCTTATTGATAAAAGAAGTAATCCGGCTGGAAACAGGAAACTTATATTAGCTGCTGCACTAGCCAGTATCCCTTTTTTCAAATCCTTTTCCCCCTGATTGCTGAGAGCAAATATTTCTTTAAGCATTTTTTTCACTTCCCTTTTTAATATCCCATTTCACAGAAGTTTGATAATTTTTCCACATTTCTGCATAGATTCCCTTTTTCTCTACAAGAATATTATGCTTACCTCTTTCAGCTATTTCTCCATCTTTCAAAACTATTATCTGATCTGCATTTTTTATTGTAGAAAGTCTGTGAGCTATCATCACCACTGTCTTATTTTTAGTAAGAACTTCCAATGCTCTCTGAATTTTATACTCATTTTCTGGGTCTGCAAAAGCTGTTGCCTCATCTAGTACTATTATAGGAGAATCTTTTAAAATAGCTCCCGCTATGGCTATTCTCTGCATCTCTCCACCTGAAAGATATACCCCTTTTGCTCCAATTACTGTTTCTATTCCATCAGGAAATTTTTTAATTATATCTTCACATTGTGCAGCTTTTACTGCTTCCATTACTTTATCTATAGATGCTTCTGGCTTTGAGATGCGAATATTATCCAAAATACTTCTTTTAAAAAGATGAATATCCTGAAAAACAAAAGATACCATCTTCATCAATTCAGACATTTCTATCTCTTTAATATCCACTCCGCCTATAAGGATTTTTCCTTTTTCTATATCCCAGAATCTTGGAATTAATGCTCCTGTTGTTGTCTTTCCACTTCCTGATTCTCCTACCAGTGCTGTTGTTGTTCCCTGTGGAATAGTAAAGCTCACATTATTTACAGCTGGATTATCTTTTCCTTTATATGTAAAAGACACATCAGAAAATTCTATCCTATAATTATCTGGAAATTTAGCTTCCACTGGTTTTCCCAATTTCTTCTCTTTCAGTAGAGAGGCAATACGTTTTACAGATTCATCTGCTACAGATTTAGCTTCTCCTATGTACATTATCTTATTTATCATCATTGAACACAGTGGAATGAAAAGAATATAGAATATGAAGTTCTGTAAAAATTTTAAAGGATCATATGAACTTTTTATCAAGATTATTCCAGCTGGTATCAGCAGTACAAAAGTTCCATTAATCACAGTTGTAAATAAGGTCATTGGATTTTTAAATTCCTGACAGAATTTTATTACAAATTTCTTGTATTCCATTATAGTATTATAAAAACTTTTAAAGGAATATACAGTCTGCTGAAATACTTTTACCACTGGTATTCCTCGTACATATTCT
The DNA here is from genome assembly GCF_003019675.1 of Fusobacterium ulcerans. Lineage (NCBI taxonomy): Bacteria > Fusobacteriati > Fusobacteriota > Fusobacteriia > Fusobacteriales > Fusobacteriaceae > Fusobacterium > Fusobacterium ulcerans. Next base: position 3,149,645 of record NZ_CP028105.1, read on the forward strand.
ACTGCTTCATTATTCATATTTTCAAGAGAATCCTGATACTGTCTTATATATTTTATAGAATCCCCCGTTATTGATTTATACTGTATAAAAAATCCCACTCCCATAGGAACCAGACAAATTATTCCCAGTCTCCAGTCAAATACGAGGAGTATCACAGGCATTACAGCAAAAGTCGTCACTGCTCCAGTTAGATCTGGAAGTAGATGAGCTATAAAGCTTTCTGTCATTTTTGAGTTTTCATCTATAATTTTTCTTAATTTTCCACTTGGATTATCTATAAAATAACCTAATGGAAGTTCTGACATGTACCTCAATGCCTTCGATTTCATATTAAATGCAGTATAAAAAGCTGCCACATGAGTACACATGAGAGCTATAAAATATACAGCAAATCCTATCAATGCACTAAAAACTGCCCACTGCCCATATTTTATTACTGCTTCTCCATCAATTTTTGATACATCTGCTATCCCCTTTAATACTTCCTCTACTACTTTCCATAAAAGTATAAAGGGGCACATCATAATTAATGCACTTGCCCCTGACAATACACACCCTGCAATTAATAAAAATCTATGCTTTCCCACAAAATACATCATACTCATTTTCCCTTCTTTGAACATATGTATACCTCTTTTCATTTATGATAATTCATTGTATTTTATTTCAAAATATCTTTCTACTCTGAAAAGTTTCCTATGCTCCAAAAAGACAATTATTTTTCCTCTCTACATATCCTTTTCTTAGCAGATTGTATTATCTAAATTCCTTTGCAAGTTTCATAAATAAATTTAAATTTTATAATATAAAAAGGACTAGGTCGCAGCTCCTAGTCCCACAGTGTGACAGCTTATATAATAATAGTGATCTTACCTAATAGGTTTTATGTACTATCAGGAAAATAATATTCCATTTTCAAGTTCAAGAGCATATTTTGCAATAAGTTTTATATTATATCAATTCTATATAATCACTATTTATAATAATTCATCCTCATAAATTTTATCTTTATATAAATAATATTGTTTTGGAATTTTATGACTTGAAAACAAAAGTGGAGATAACGAATATGCATAACTTCCTGCATTAGTAATCTCAATAATATCTCCTATTTGTGCGTGATTTACTTCTGCATTTTCACGAATAACATCTAAGGCTGTACAAAGATTCCCTACAATATTAACCTTTTCTTTTTCAACTGACTCATTTAATACCTGAACACTAAACTCATCCTGACAAGTATATAGAGGTTCATAACCTGTAAGAATTTCTCCAGCAGCTTTATAAATCAGATTCGCTATAGCTGGACGCATAAATCCATTCATTGCATTTTCTACAATTAAATATTTCTGCCCCAAAGATTCTTTTATATCTACAATTGGTGTATAATATTTTCCTGCATTACAAGTAATAAAACGCCCTGTTTCAATTAAAAGCTTTGCATTCAATACAGCATGATTTTCTTCTGCAATTTCAGAAATCATCTTGTTGAGTTTTTCTAAATCTACAGACTTATCTTGTGTTTCTCTATATAAAGCACCTATTCCACTTCCAAAATTAATAAATTCAATATTAACATTCTTCATAGAATGAATTTTTTTAGCAAGCTCAAAGCAGTTCTTATAATATTTTCCTAATATTTGAAAATCCAGTATTTGTGATTGAATATGGATATGAATACCAGTAATTTTAATGTTTGAATATTCTGCTAAAGTATCTTCTACCTTTAAAAGCTGTTCTATATCAATTCCAAATTTGCTGGAAGTTCCACATTCATTCTTCATTGAAAAATTAGAATTCACACTAATTCCTATCTTTACAATTTCCTTGTGCTTGGCTGCTATCGCATTGATATGTCTAATCTCTGATATACTGTCAGCAATAATTGTACATTTTCCATAGCATATTTCAATGGCTTCTTCTGTTTTTCCCGGAGCAGAGTAAAATATCTTCTCTGGTGCTATTCCATTTTTTAGTGAAAGAAACACTTCCCCAGCAGAAGCTGCATCTGCACCAAACCCTTCTTTTGAAATATTTTGAATTATATGTGAAAAAGGATTTGTTTTAATGGAATATAAAAATTCAAAACCAGAAAGTTCCCTTTTTAGTTTTTGACATTGGCTTGCAATCTGCTCTCCATTATAAATATAACATGGAGCATGACCCTTTAAAAAAGCTAGTAAATCCATCTTTCCCTCCCTAAAACTGCTGACTGTTAATTAAAGTATTCATTTGAATCCACAGGTGCTTCATCTCGTTCTTTGTCCGAATATTCCCTGATTACTGAGCAAACTGTAATCTTATATGATTCAAATAAATTATCTCTGCCTTCCTTCTGGCTCATACGATGCTCCATCACATTACGCCAACGCTCTACAGCTGTTTCATCTGTCCATACATTCATAGATAAGAGCTTCCCTTCTTCATTCAGACTGGCAAATCGTTCTGCTCTAATGAATCCTTCAAATCCTGACAGCATGGGTTTCAACATTGCTGCCAAATCTAAATATTTCTGCATACCTTCTTTAGTAGGTTTCACTTCAAATAAAACAATCACATCTGCCATCTATATATTCCTCCATTTTAAGTTACTGAGATTAAGGTAATATCAACTTTTGTTTTTTTATTTAAACTACTGAGATAATCATAACTATATTATAGTTTAATATCTCTGTTTATTCTGAATAATCCCACTGATATTTTTTCAAGTCTACATGAGTTTTATTTTTTAAAACAACACCCTCTTCCTCTAACAACAGCCTCTGTGCTCCCCAGCCGGGAACAAGTCGTCCAGCAGAATTAACTACTCTATGGCAAGGATACTCTCCATAATATTCTGCCATACTGAGAACTTTTCCCACAAGTCTTGAATTTTTATCTCTGCCGATTAACTTTGCAATCTGCCCATAAGTAGCAACACGACCTTCTGGGATCTCATCTACCACAGAAAGTATCTCATATATTAAATCTTCCTCCATAATATATCTCACCCCTCATTAATACTGCTCTTTACCAATACACCATAGATTATATTTTTTATGGATAAATTTCCAATGAAAAACCCCTTTATCAAATCTATCCAAAATGTTATCCATTCTCTTATAATACTACTATTATATCATAATTTCTATTTGAGGTCTTGTCATATTCGGACATGATATTTAATTTTTTATTAGACAAAATATATGATGAATTTTAATAGATAACTTCAGAATTTCAGTTAAATGCTATAGTTATTTTTTTCTATATTCAGAGGGAGAGCAGCCTATCACTTTCTTAAAAACAGATGCAAATTTACTTGGATTGTCATATCCCATCTTTCCTGATATTTCAGCTATTGTCATATCCGTTTCTTTCAGCATAGATGCAGCCTTATATATACGATACTCTCTTCTCCATACAGAGATAGATTTTCCATATATTCCCTTAAAGCATTTCTTCAAAGTAGTCAGTCCTATTTCATGCTCTTGTGCCAATTCCTGAAGTGTTACATTTTTCTCTAAATCATCTATTAAATGTTCTTTGATATGCTTTGCTTTTTCTACTTGATTTTTAGGAAAATAAGGAGATAGGAGATTGGATTTTTCTATTGGAACTATACTGAAAAACAGCAGAAGCTCTAATACTTTTATTTTAAAATATCCCTTTTGGATTCTCTCATCCACATTATACAGCTCATGAAATATATGTTCTATCTCATCTGTTGCCCTGACTATAAAATAATCTTTATTTGAAAACAGCCTTTTCTTCATTTTGTCAAAGTCTATTTCTATCCCTTCCATTATTCCCCTAAGAAATTCTTTTGCTGTTTCTATATCAATTAATACTTCTACCCCCTCATAATATCCTAGAGGGAAGCCAGAAGTTTCTCTTTGAATTTGACAGCTGTTTACCTCTAAATCTCCTTCGCCAAGATATATATATGAATCATTTTCGACTTTACATTCAAATCTTCCCTTTCTGCAATGATTTATCTCTATAATATCTCTGGAAATATTTTCAGGTTCAAAGGAGTGAAATGTATTGAAATTATTGTAAATAATATCTATTCCGGGGAATACATGATGGCATATTATCTCTCCATCTCCATCTAGGCATTTTACTTTATATATGACCTTGTCTTTTGTTTTTTTTATTACCTTTAAATTATCTCTATATAGATTATTCTTTTCAATTACAGATTCCAAAGCTTTTCACCTCCAGCTGAATTTATTATTTTATATTTATACTTATATCATATTAATTTAGAATATCAAAATATTTCGAAATAAAATTTTATATATTGACATAAATCTGATTTAATATTATTATTTATGTAGATATTAAAAAAAGGAGTTAGTCATGGTTAAGAAAAGATTATTATTTGTTTTAGGTTTTGTTTCATTGATATTGGGAATAGTAGGGATCATACTTCCATTACTGCCAACTACCCCATTTTTACTGCTTAGTGCTTACTGTTTCAGCCGTTCTTCTGAAAAATTTCACAATTATATTTTGAACAACAAAGTTTTTGGACAATATATCAGGGATTACAATGAAAAAAAAGGAATAACATTAAAAAATAAAATAACTGCCATTTCCTTTTTGGTTTTAAGTATAGGATTTTCAATGTATAAAGTAGATCACTTTCATGTGAGAATAATGCTTGCTGTTGTGTTTATGGGTGTTAGTTTTCATATTTTAAAACTTAAAACATTAAGATAAAAAAAGGATAACCTAAAATTTATCTCAACTTTTGTGTTTCCAGTAATTAAGCAGTTAGAATTTTAACTGCTATAATTACTGAGATGCAACAGTGGAATTGTTGGAATCCTTTTCTTCTTTATTTTTTAACTTTTAAAAGTTCTTCATAAAATTCTTCCACTAATTCAAAAATTCTAGGGGATCCTCTCAATATCTTATTAGAATCTACAATAAAGATATTATCTTTCTGTCCTGCTTTTATCTCTTTTATCGCTGGATTGCTGTTCTTAATATCATCAGTTGATTTTATGCTCATAGCTCCTGCTAAGAAATCTGGATTCTCCTTCAAAAGAAATTCCTGTGATATTATAGGTCTCTCTCCTGTCAGCTCATTAGTTATATTTTCAACTCCAAGAAGTTCAAGAACTTCTCCTGGAAGAGTCTTGCTGTTGAATCCCATCATTGGTGATACTGAATATAGGACAGTTCCTTTTAAGCCAAGAGGTTTATCTTTAACTCTCTCTTTCAGCTCTTCTACTTTAGCCACACTTTCATTATATAGCTTTTCACTTTCAGATTTTTTTCCAACAATCTCTCCATAAGCCTTTATATTGTCCAGTATCTCTTCTATACTGCTGGCTTCAGTGATAAGATATGGTATTTTTAAACTTTTCAGAGTCTCTCCAGTCTTTGTTGACATTCCATTTAATATTACCAGATCAGGTGTATAAGATAGAATTTTTTCAAGACTTGGTTTTGCTATATTTCCTACACTTTCCAAATCTTTTGTTTTTTCCTCTGGGTATATCTTGCTCATTGCAGTTTTTCCAATGGCTGCTATCTTATCTTCTTCTCCCAGTAAATATATAGTTTCCACTACTGCTGGATCTAATACGATCAATTTATTGTATTCTTTGATTTCAATACTATTTCCATGATTGTCTTTTATATGATTTCCATCTATTTTTAAAGCAAGCATTTCCTGACTTGATATAAGCATCAATGCTGCTATTATTACCTTTTTTATCATTTTTTCCCTCCTTTTGATTTTGGGATTATATAAGGAATATCATCCTCTGTATAAAAAATACTGCATTCTAGTTCATAGATTTCCTTCAAATTAGCAGCTGTAAATGTCTCTTTAGGAGTTCCTTTACAGTAGACTTTTCCATTTTTCATCATGACTATTTCATCACAGAACATTGCTGCAAGGTTAAGATCATGGAGTACTGCTACTGCTGTTATCCCTTTTTCAGCTATTATTTTCTTTACTTTATCCATAAGATCTATAGCATGGTTTAAGTCAAGAGCAGAAGTAGGCTCGTCCAGAAGTATTATATCTGTTTCCTGTGTCAATGCCCTTGCTAAAAGCACTCTTTGAAATTCTCCTCCTGAAAGAGTAACTGCCTTTCTTTTTATAAAACTTTCAAGTTCTAGATGAGAGATACATCTATGAGCTGCTTCTTTATCTTTCTGAGTATATCCATCCCAACTATTCTGCAAATGAGGAAGCCTTCCCATAAGTACAAAGTCCTCTACATCCATAGAAGACATCAGCTGTGATTTCTGTGGAACTAGAGAAATACATTTTGCTTTTTCTTTTTGTGTATAGTCTTTGCTGTCTTTATCTAATATTTTTATCTTTCCTGAATCATTTTTCAAATATCCCAGAATATTTTTCAGCAATGTAGATTTACCACAGCCATTAGGTCCAAGTATTCCAGTAAGTTTTTTTGATTTGATATCTAAATCTATCTTTTTTAGTATCTGTTTATTTCCATAAGAAAAATCTAATTTTTCTACTTTTATTACATCCATTAAAACTCTCTCCTTTTATTTCTTAGAGCTAAATACAGAAAGAATGGTGCACCAAAAAATGCAGTTATTACTCCTATTGGAACTTCTACCGGAGCTAATACTATTCTTCCAAAAGTATCACAGATAAGGAGAAAGAAACCTCCTGCCAGTATAGTACTTGGAAGCATTTTAGTATTTGACGGCCCTACCAGCATTCTTATAGTATGCGGTATTATAAGTCCTACAAATCCTATCATTCCTGAAAAAGCAACTGAAAAAGCAACTATCAATGCAGATACCGTCAAAATCTTCACCTTTAGCCGATTTACATCTACTCCCAGCGAATGTGCCTCTTCATCTCCTGACAGAAGAGCATCCAGCTGATTTCTTTTAGAAAAAAAATAGCCCACTGAAAATATCAATGGTATCAATATGAAAATAACTCTTTTCCATGTTGCGTTTCCTAAATATCCCATCATCCACATTGTTATTTTGAAAGAATCTTCACCTATGAGATACATAGCAAAAGAAGTAAATGCCCCTAAGAATGATGAAACTGCTATTCCAACTATAAGGAGAGTTGCTACATTCACTTTATTTCCTTTTTTAGCCATTTTAAAAATCAACAGTGTACTTGTAAGGCAGGTAACAAATGCAATGACACCGTACATAAAATCCGGCATCCCAAATACAAAAGCTATTACTGCTCCAAAAGTTGCACTTGCTGCTATCCCTATAATATATGGATCAGCCAATGGATTTTGAAATACTGTCTGAACTACAGCTCCGCTTGAAGAAAGCATCATCCCTATCAGAACTGCCATAACAATTCTTGGAAGTCTCAAATTAAATATTATTATTCTCATGTATTCTGGGGCTTTCTCTGGACTAAATATATATTCCAGAGGAACAGGAACACTTCCTAAAGGTATAGAAAGTATTCCTACTATAAAAATTCCTATTGTCAGCACTATAGGTAAAACTTTTTCCATTTTTATTTCCTCTCGTATCTTTTATTTTATAAGCTGTATCTGAATCCTACATAATAATTTCTTTCAGATGCAGGGTCATATGTAAATACTCCTGTAGATTCTGTATAATCTACATCTTCATAATATTTTTTATCAAATAAATTGTTTACTCCAGCATGCAGGCTCAAACCAAAATCAAAGTTATAATTTGCTCTGATATTTGTTACTACATGAGAATTCTTTTTTCCACCTAGATTTTTATTGTTCAAATAAACATCATCTATATATACAACTTCTCCACCTACATTGAACTTGTTAGTGAAAGCGTAGTTTGCTCCTATATTAAATTTATTTCTTGGAACATTTGCCACTCTGTTTCCAGATACATCTACACCTCTTACCTCTCCATCTTTAATCTTTGCATTTATATATGCATATGATTGAGATAAAGTAAGTTTATCTATGTATTGTTCTGCTTTCAATTCAAATCCAACTCTTTCAGTTTTTCCAAGGTTGTAGTTATCAATAGTCATACTTGCACTTCCCATTGTTCCAGAAGTTTCACTTGTTATCTCGTCTTTAGTGATTGTATAGAATACTGAAGCATTTAAACTTGTAAATCCTATGTAATCTGATACTCCAATTTCAAAGTTGTCATATTTTTCTGATTTAAGATCATTCAGATAATATCCAGCTGCATTTTTATTTGTCAATAATGCTGGAGGTGGTGATGTAAATCCTCTTTCATATCTGATGTAAGTTTTTCCTGTGTCTGAATACAGATAATTAGCTGATACTTCATATGCAAAGTTATCATCATCAGTAGTTGTGTTTATTCCCGGACTTGTTGAGCTTGTTCTTTTTACTTTGTAGTCTGCTCTCTCATATCTCACTCCCTGAGCAAATTCAAAATTTCCCCATACATAGTTATTCATTACAAATCCACTTATTGTTTCCTTGTTCAAATCATTTACAGTAAGGATATTGTTCATCATTGGAGGCATATTCATCAGACTTTTTCTCTTAGCATCATTATCAATATATTCCAATCCAAATATTACTGAACTTCCTTCACCATATCCATATCTTAATTTAGATTTTACCCCTTTTTTCTCATCTCTGAACAGAGCATCCTGTGTCATCCAAAGCTTCATAGGCCCCATAGCTCCCTGATAACTTCTGCTTTTTATTTTCATTTCTGTTTCCTGTGAAAACAATACTAAGTTCAAATCAAGATTTTCACTAAGTTTGTTATTGTATGTTAAAACATACTCATCTTTATCTGTTTTTGTTTTGCTGTGCTCTCCATCTATAAGTCCTGATTGTTTTCTGTCATCTTCCACTTGAGCTCTTGTCAGCATTTCAGGATATGTCTCGTCAGCCTTATATTTTGAATATTTAAATCCTATGTTCTGCGTATCTGATATTCTGTATCTGATATCCCCTTGGAAATAGTCAGAATCAGATTCATCATAATCTCTGTATCCTTCTCTGTCATTTTTTGTATAAGCAAGGTTTATATCAAAATTTCCAAAAGTTTCTCCTACAGCTACATTAGTCTTATTGCTTCCATAGCTGCCATGATCGAATCCTACAGAAGCTGTTCTTCCAGTTCCTCTTTTTGTGATGATATTTACCACTCCTCCAGAAGTTCCACTTCCATAAAGAACTGATCCTCCTCCAGGCAATACCTCAATTCTTTCGATATTATCTACAGCTATTGTATTGATAGGAGTAGCAGTCATTGATGTATCAAGTGAATTCATTTGTACCCCATCTACAAGTATTTGTACATTTTGTTTAGCCTTATCTCCCTGCCCTCTCAAGTCGATTATTGAGTCTTTTCCCTGTTTTACAATATTGATACTTGGGATATCATTCAATATCTGATCAACAGTTTTGTAGTTTTTCTGTTGAATTTCTTTTGAAGTCATAACTGTTGGATTACTTGCTGTTTTTCTCATTTCAGTTTCAAATCCAGTAGTAGAATAAATAACACTTTTCCCTAAGTCTACACTTTGTTCTCCATATGCTGTTACTGCCAATACTGCCCAAAGCAAAGCTGTCTTCTTACTCATTTCTAGTATCTCCTTTTTAATGTTTTATATATATTTTTATTTATTAAAAATTTTTTCCATAACATAGATAATAACATCACCTGAAAGATTATTCCCCCAGAATACACCTTCTGTTGTCAGAGTATAGTTATCATCATTTTCTTTTACTAAACCTTTTTCTTCATATTCTTCCATTTTCTCAGCAAAATATTTAAGTTCTTCCTCTTTTAAAATATTTCTTAATGATTCTTTAGATATTACTGGGAACTGCATTATTCCAGATAGTTTTGAAAATCTCTCATGGTACTCTGTCTGTTGTGAATAAAAAGACATATCTTTATTCATTCTGTAGACTCCGATTCCATGCACTGATCCCCCTGCTCCTACTCCAATAGGGAATGTATCTCCACCTGTATTTCTGACTTTGATATATTTATAGTCATCTCCACCGTTTCTTGCTATCTTTGTAAGCTCAAGAATATGATACTCATCTCCTCTCAACATTTCATCTACAAAGTGTTGATACAGAAGATAATCTCTTTTCATATCCTCTTCCATTTTTACCTTTTCAGCTTCAATATCTTTTGACAGTTTTGAGCCTTCATGCACCATCAAAGAATAGAAGCTTGCACTGCTTATTTCCAATTTTTTTACTATTTTTGCATCTTCTACTACATCTTCTATTTTCTGTTCAGGGAAATTGTATATAATATCTACACATACGTCTCCCTTGAAGAAAGCTTTTAATTTTTTAAGCCTTTCTACAGTTTCTTCTTTTCCATAAGTCCTGTTGTAGAATTTTCTTCCCTCATCAGAAAATGTCTGTATTCCCACACTAAGTCTATTTACTCCATACTTCATCATAACTTCAAGCTTTTCCTCTGTAAGATTATGCAGCGTAGTTTCAAATGTAAATTCATAATCCTCAGCTAATGTTACATTTCTTTTTATGCTTTCAAGTATTATTTCTAACTGATGCGGTTTGTACACTGTAGGTGTTCCCCCACCAAAAAAGACTACATCAAAGATTCCCTTTTTAAAATATTCAGTTTGTCCATATTTATCAAATTCATCAGCTATATACTGAGCATATGAATCTAAACTTCCATCTATCTGCTTTCTGTTAAGGTTGCAGAAAGAGCATATCTTATCGCAATATGGTGTATGTACATATATTGCTTTTCTTCTGTCATCTGGAATCTCTCTCAACATGGCTTCAAAAATATCTTTATCTGCCTTCTTTCCAGAAATATATTTGTTAATCAAACTATTGCTATCATGATGTGATTTCAACCTTTTATCAAATAGCATTAAATTTTTCGTCATTCTTTCCTCCTAAATTTCACACTTTAGAACTTCATTTCTTCCTACTGAAAGCATACTTTATTCCAATAGAAAAAAATTCGTACCTGTGGTTATATTAATATTTATTTTTTTTATTGTCAAGAACAAAAAATCATAAAAGCTAAATTAAAGAATTTAAAATATTTTGTATATAAAATTTAATTTGATTATTGTTCTCTATAAGATTAGAATTTATAAAAATGAGAAAAATTTTGATTACAAAAAATAATTTTAAAAAAAATAAAAAAAAATCATCACAACATTTTTCTCAATGTATGATGATAAACAACTATTTATATATGTAATTTTTAACTAGATTTGAACAATAAAAAAAGATGCTCTTAAAGAGAATTCTAATTTTAGAATTTCTCTTTTCACATCCTTTTTTCATTTATTTTTCTATTTTCAATAATTCAGAATAAAATTCTTCTACTGCCTCAAATATTCTTGGGGAGCCTCTTAATATTTTACTTGAATCCACAATAAAGAAGTTTCCTTTTTTTCCAGCTGTTGTTTCTTTTACTGTTGGATTACTGTTCCCTATATCTTTAGGTGATTTTATACTCATAGCTCCAGCGAGAAAATCTGGATTTTTCTGCAATAAAATCTCTTGTGATATTATAGGTCTTTCTCCTATAAGGTTATCAGCTATATTTTCTACTCCCAGCATATCCAGTATCTCTCCTGGAAGTGATTTGCTATTGAATCCCATCATTGGAGATACTGAATATAGTACTGTTCCTTTTAGATTCAAAGGATTACTTTTAGTCTTTTCCTTTAAGTCATTTAATTTCTTTTCACTTTCAAGATAAAGTTTTTCAGCTTCAGATTTTTTCCCTGTTATATCTCCATATACTTTGATATTTGATAATATTTCTGGAATGTTTCCAGCTGTATTTATAATAAAAGGTACTTTTAGAGCTTTCAGATTTTCTCCAGTAGATGCTGCCATTCCTGTAATAATAACCAGATCAGGAGTATATGAAAGTATCTTTTCTATACTTGGTTTTGTAATAGTTCCTACACTTGCCAGATCCTTTGTTTTTTCTGCTGGATAAATTTCGCTCATAGCAGTTTTTCCTATAGCTGCTATCTTCTCTTCTCCTCCCAGCATATAGAATGTTTCCACTACAGCAGGATCAAGTATCACTATTTTATTATATTCTTTCTGTTCTATACTGTTTCCATAATTATCTATTATTCTTCCATCTTTTATTTCCATAGAATATGCATTTATCCCAAGCATAAAAGTAAAAAGTCCAATGACAACTGTTCTTATTTTTTTCATCTCTTCTCCTTCTTAACTTTTGGAATTATATATGGTATCCCCTCTTCTGTACAAAATATTTCAGATTCCAAATCATATATTTTTTTTAGATTCTCTTTAGTCAGAGTTTCTTTAGGAGTTCCTTTGCAGTATACTTTCCCATCTTTCAGCATTACTATTTCATCGCAAAACATAGCTGCAAGATTAAGATCGTGAAGAACTGCAACTGCTGTTTTTCCTTTTTTCTTTATTATATCCTTTACTTTTTCCATAAGTTCCAGAGCATGATTCAAATCAAGAGCAGATGTAGGCTCGTCCAGCAATATTATATCTGTATCCTGTGTAATAGCCCTTGCTAACAGGACTCTCTGAAATTCTCCCCCAGACAATGTTACTGCTGTTCTTCTACAGAACTTTTCAAGCCCAAGCTCCTTTAGAGAATCTTCAGCTATTTCTCTGTCCTTTTTAGTATAACCGCTCCAGTTGTTTTCCAAATGAGGCAGTCTTCCCATCAAAACAAAATCTTCTACATCCATAGCTGACATTAGCTGAGATTTCTGTGGGACTAGAGAGATACATTTTGATTTTTCCTTTTGAGTGTATTTTCTACTGTTTCTATTCAAGATTTCAATGTCTCCAGAATTACTGTGGAGATATCCAAGTATATTTTTTAGAAGAGTTGTTTTTCCACACCCATTAGGACCTAATATTCCTGTAAGTTTTCTATCAGTTATACTTAAATCTATACCATTTAATATTTTTCTTTCTCCATAGGAGAAATTCAATTTTTCTATTTTTATTACTTCCATTAGAATTCTCTCCTTTTGTTTCTAAGTGCCAGATACAAGAAAAATGGTGCCCCAAAGAATGCTGTAATAACTCCTATTGGAACTTCTGTAGGAGCCAATATCAGTCTTCCAAAAGTATCACATATGAGAAGGAAAAAACCTCCAGCTAATATAGTACTTGGAAGAAGTTTTGAATTAGACGGACCTAAAAGCATTCTCATTGTATGAGGTACTATCAGTCCTACAAATCCTATCATTCCTGAAAAAGCTACTGAAAAGGCAACTACCAGAGCTGCAACTGTCAATGTTTTTACTTTTAATTTGTTAACATCTATTCCCAGTGAATGTGCTTCCTCATCTCCTGAGAGCAAAGCATCCAGTTGATTTCTCTTAGAATAAAAATAACTCACAGAGAAAACAAGAGGTACTGCCAGAAAAGCAACTCTGCTCCATGTAGCATTTCCCAAGTATCCCATCATCCACATAGTTATTTTAAAAGAATCTTCTCCTATCATATACATAGCAAAAGATGTAAATGCTCCTAGGAACGAAGATACAGCTATTCCAACTATAAGAAGAGTAGCCACATTAACTTTATTCCCTTTCTTTGCCATTTTGAATATGAGAAGTGTACTTGCCAGACAAGTAAAAAATGCAATAACTCCATACATGTAGTCAGGCATATCAAAAACAAAAGCTATAACAGCACCAAATGTAGCACTAGCTGCTATTCCTATGATATATGGATCAGCTAATGGATTTTGAAATACTGTCTGTACTACTACTCCACTGGAAGAAAGCATCATCCCTACGAGAATTGACATCATTATTCTAGGCAGTCTTAAATTAAAGATTATAATTTTTATATATTCAGGAGCTTTCTCTGGATTAAATATATATTCCAGAGGAATTGGAACACTCCCTAAAGGTATAGAGAGTATTCCTACTGCTAAAGTTCCTATTATTAACAATAACGGTAAAACTTTTTCCATTTTTATTCCTCACAATTTTATTTTATAGGCTATATCTGAAACCTACATAGTAGTTTCTTTCTGCTGCTGGGTCATATGTATATCCTGTACTTGCACTATAATCTACATCTTCATAATATTTTTCATTAAATAAGTTGTTGATTCCAGCATATAAACTCAAACCAAAGTTAAAGTTGTAGTTTGCTCTGACATTAGCTACAGTATGAGAGTTAGTTTTTCCTCCCAAGTTTTGGTTATTTAAGTATACATCATCTACATATACTACTTCTGCACCTAAATTGAAGTTATCAGTAAATCTGTAGTTAGCTCCAATATTGAATTTATTTCTTGGTACATTAGCTATTCTGTTACCTGATAAATCTGCTGCCCCTGTCTTATTTCCATTACTATCATACACACCTTTTTCTCCATCTTTAATTTTTGCATTAATATATGCATAAGATTGAGATAAAGTTAATTTTCCAAGATATTGTTCAGCTTTTAATTCAAATCCAAGTCTTTCTGTTTTTCCTAAGTTGTAGTTATTTATCCATGCTGGCGGCATACCAGAAGCCATTTCATTTGTTATTTCATCTTTAGTTATTGTATAAAATACAGAAGCATTAAAGCTTGTAAATCCTATATAATCTGATACTCCAATTTCAAAGTTATCATATTTTTCAGATTTTAAATCATTCAAGTAATATTCCGCAACACCAGCTTGTGTAACCTTATTTGTCAATAAAGCTGGTGGTGGAGAAGTAAATCCTCTTTCATATCTGATATATGTTTTCCCTGTATCTGAATAAAGATAGTTAGCAGACAATTCATAAGCAAAATTATCTTCATCACTTGTTACTGAAACTCCTTCATTTTTTCCACTACTTCTTATTGTTTTTCTACCAACATCATAGTTAGCTCTTTCATATCTAATCCCTTGAGCAAATTCAAAATTTCCCCATACATAATTATTCATTACATATCCACTAATAGTTTCTTTTTCTAAATCATTAGTTGTTTCACTTAAAGAAGTCTTCCCACTCATAAGAGTTGTTGTTCCACTATATCTTGTTGCTTTATTATTTATATAATCCATTCCAAAAATAAGATTACTTCCCTCTCCATATGAATATCTTAATTTAGGCTTAACTCCCCATTTTTTATCTTCAAATTTCCCATCTTGCCATACAGATACATCCATCATTGCACTTTCTGCAAATGAAGACATTTTGGTATCCATAGTTGTTTTTTGATAAAATCCAGTTAAATTAAAATCTAAATTTTCGGAAAATTTATTATTATAAGTTAAAGTATATTCGTCTTTATCTGTATCTGTTGTCCCTATTTCTTTTCCTAATTTTCCTGAATACATCCCAGTTTGTTTTCTATCTTCATTTACTTGTTCCTTAGTCAGCATAGATGGATAAGTTTCATCTGCTTCATATCTTGAATATTTAAATCCAATATCTTGTGTATCAGATATTCTGTATCTGATATCTCCTTGGAAATAATCAGAATCAGATTTATCATAATCTCTATATCCTTTTGCATTATTTTTAGTATATGCAAGATTTACATCAAAGTTTCCAAAGCTTTCTCCTACAGCTACATTAGTTTTATTACTTCCATATTGTCCATGGTCAAATCCTACTGTTGCTTTTCTTCCAGTTCCTTTTTTAGTAATGATGTTTACTATTCCCCCAGAAGTTCCGCTTCCATAAAGAACTGAACCTCCTCCCGGAAGTACTTCTATTCTTTCAATACTATCAGGTGATATTGTATTGATAGGAGTAGCTGTCATTGATGTATCCAGAGAGTTCATTTGTACTCCATCTACAAGTATCTGTACATTCTGCTTTGCTTTATCCCCTTGTCCTCTCAAATCAATTATTGAATCTTTCCCTTGTTTTACAATGTTAACACTAGGAATATCAGCTAATATTTCATCTACTGTCTTGTAATTTTTCTCTTCAATTTCTTTAGCTGTAACTATACTTGGGTTGCTTGCTGTTTTTCTCATTTCTGTTTCAAATCCAGTTGTTGAATAAACAACACTTTTCCCTAAGTCTACCTCCTGTTGTCCATATGCTGCAACTGCTAGAGCCGCCCAGATTAAACCTATTGATTTCTTGCTCATTTTGTTCTCCTTTCAAGTCTGTTTTATATAGATTTTTATTAAAAACTTATTTATTGAAAAGCTGTTCCATTACATAGATTATGATATCACTTGAAATATTATTTCCCCAGAATATCCCATCTTGTGTAAGTACAAATGAATCTTCTTTTTCATTAAGCAGTCCTTTGCTTTGGTAATCTTTCATTTTTTCAGCAAAATGTTTATACTCTTCCTCAGATAAAATATCTTTTACATCTGCCTTATTTATTACTGGAAACTGCATAAATCCAGAAAGTCTTGAGAATCTCTCATGATAATCAGTTTGTTTTGAGTAGAATGACATCTCTTTATTCATTCTGTAAACTCCAACACCATTTACTGATCCCCCTGCTCCAACACCTATTGGGAATGTATCTCCCCCTGTATTTCTAACTTTGATGTATTTATAATTATCTCCATCATTTTTAGCTATTTTAGTCAGCTCTAAAACATGATATTTATCTTCTCTCAACATCTCATCTACAAAGTGCTGATATAGAAGATAATCTTTTTTCATATCTTCTTCTAATTTTACTTTTTCTGCCTCAATATCTTTAGATAGTTTTGAGCCATCATGTACCATCAAAGAATAGAAACTTGCACTGCTCAGTTCCAATTCTTTTACAAGTCTTGCATCTTCTATCACTTCTTCCAAAGTTTCATCAGGGAAATTATATATAATATCCACACATACATCTCCCTTAAAAAATGCTTTTAGCTTTTTAAGTCTTTCTACAACTTCTTCTTTTCCATAAGTTCTGTTATAGAATACCCTTCCTCTGTCAGAAAATGTCTGAATTCCTACACTTAATCTATTTACTCCATATTTCATCATAACTTCCAGCTTTTCTTCAGTAAGGTTATGCAGTGTAGTTTCAAATGTAAACTCATAGTCTTCAGCTAAAGTAACATTTTTCTTTATACTTTCAAGTATTATTTCAAGTTGATGTGGTTTATACACAGTAGGTGTTCCCCCACCAAAAAATATTACTTCAAATTCACTCTTTTTAAAATAATTAGTCTGTCCATATTTATCAAATTCATCAGCTATGTATTGAGCGTATGAATCCAGACTCCCATCTATTTGCTTTCTGTTAAGATTACAAAAAGAACATATCTTATCGCAATATGGTGTATGTACATAAATAGCCTTTTTTCTGCTGTCAGGTTCCTCCTGTAACATCAGTTCAAAGCTTTCTTTATCAGCTCTTTCACTTTTGATATATTTGTTAATCAAACTATTACTGTCGTGATGAGATTTTAATCTTTTATCAAACAGCAGTAAATTTTTTTTCATGTATTCCTCCTTGATATTTTTTTCTATACTTTAAGTAGTACGGGCATTTGTTTTCTTCAATCCTGTTTTTCTTTCAACGTTTTTATATTAATATTAATTTGTTTTCTTGTCAAGCAAAAATTATTCAATACAAAAATATAGTTTTTGAAATTATTTGACTTTAAAAGTATTTTTTGGTATAACTTATGTGATGATAAAATTTTTAGGAGGTTTTTTTAATGAAAGCACTTGTTACTTATTCTACAAAAACTGGTAATACAAAAAAGGTTGCTGAATCTATTGCTAAAGCTATAGATAATGCTGAAATAAAAGATATTGCAGAAGTAAGCAATCTGGATTACGACTTGATTATTGTAGGAACTTGGATAGATAAAGGAACAGCAGATACGAAGGCTCTTAACTTTATAAAGACTATCAAAAACAAAAATACAGCCTTTTTCTTCACATTGGGAGCTTATCCTGATTCTCAACATGCTTTGGACTGTGTTGAAAACATAACAAAACTTTTCACTGAAAATGACAATAAAGTATTAGGACATTTCCTATGTCAAGGGGCTATTGATCCTAAACTTATAGAAATGATGCAGACTAAATTTGGACCTGAGCATCCTCATGGACCAAATCCTGAAAGAATAAAAAGATGGGCTGATGCAAGTCTTCATCCAGATGAAACTGATTTGAACAATGCATATACATATTTTAAAGACCTTATAGCAAAACTTTAATTAAATTTTTAGGAGGAACATACTGAAATGATGTACTATTTTAAAGTGGGAGGTCCACTGATGTGGATACTTTTCATACTATCTCTTATCTCTACCACTGTTATAATTGAAAGATTATTCTTTTTCTTTAAAAAAGAAAAAACTATGAACAGAAATTTTAGAAAAGAAGTAATACTAGCTGTTTCTAACAGAGATATGTGTAGAATAATTGAAATTTGTGATAAAGAGAGAAATTCTGTTGGATGTACAGTGAAAAAATTCCTTTGCAGATGCAATATATGTGATACTAATCTAAAAGATTTTCACCAGTTCGACCAGATAATAAAAGAAATTGAGATGGATGAAATAAGTCCTCTGGAAAAAAGACTTCATATCTTAGGAATAATAGCTCATGTGGCTCCTATGCTTGGACTTTTAGGAACTGTTACTGGAATGATTGATGCTTTTAAAGATCTTTCTAAATTTGGGGCAGGAGATCCTACTATTGTAGCTGACAGTATATCAAAAGCATTAATAACTACAGCAGCAGGGCTTTCTATCGCTATTCCAGCATTAGTGGTATACAATTTGTTAAATAAGAGAATCGAAGAAATTGAAGAGGAAATAGATAAAATAACAACTAATGTTATTAATATTGTGAGGGGATAAGAATGGCTAGATACAAAAAAAAGAGAGCACTTCTCACTCCTGATCTTACACCGCTTATAGATGTGGTATTTCTGCTTTTAATATTTTTCATAGTTTCTACGACTTTTAACAAATATGGTAATATTGATATCGATCTTCCAACTTCTACTTTAGCCAGTGAAGAGACTAAAGACAAGAATCTGGAAATTATTATTGATAAAGACAACAGATATTTCATTACTCTTGGGGATAAGAAAAATGTAGAAATAACTTTTGAGGAACTCGACAGTTATTTGAACGGAGTAGAAAGTGTCTCTGTAACTGGAGATAAAGAATTAAAATATCAATATATTATAGATATCATAACTAAAGTAAAACAACATGGCATAGAAAATTTAGGAATAAATTTTTATGAGTAAAGAATAAGAGGTTTAATATGAAGAGATACTTTATTATAGCACTTCTGCTGCATGGAATGCTCTTTTTTAAATTGAGTCTTCCCACTGTTACAAAAGATTTAGATACCAAAGAAAATTCTTTGAAACAAAGTGTACCAGTTACTTTTACACAAGTGAGCAAGGCAGCTCCTGTAGCAGCAGCTCCACCTCAACCTGTTGCAGAACCTCCAAAACCAAAGGAGATTCCTAAGAAAGAGGTAAAACCTGAGACGCCTAAACCTGTTCCAAAGAAAACAATTCCTAAAAAGGATATACCTAAAAAAGAAACAGTAAAAGAACCAGAAGCAAAAGAAGTAAAAAAAGTAAAAAAAGCTTCTGAAACCTCAGAAAGTTCTGCTTCTAATACAAGTACTGGTGATCACAATTCTTCTATTCCTAGTATGAACAGCTTACTTACAGCTAATGCTGATGGTACTTACAATGCTGTTTCCAATCATGGAATAAAATACAAGATAACTAGAGAAATTACTCCTACATATCCTAAACAGGCTGAAAATATCAGATACAGGAAAAAAGTAATAGTAAAAGCTAAATTCCTTGTAGATCAGTCTGGTAATGTAAAAAATATATCTATTATTGATTCTCACAGTAAATTAGGATTCGATCAGGCTGTAATAGATGCTCTAGGAAAATGGAAGTTTTCACCTATTGTATTTAATGGGAAAGTTATCAGTGTGTATTTCCAGAAAGAGTTTGTTTTTGAACCAAAATTATAAAACTATATGGGGAAAAATATAAAAAATGGTGTAGTCTTCTACACCATTTTTTCATTTATCTTTTAAATTATTATACTAATTTTTTTAATTCTGTTGCAACAAACTCAACTTCAGGACCAACTATTACTTGAACAGCTGACTTACTTGGTTTTAATACACCAGGAACTAATTTTTTAATTTCTTTATCTTTTATTACAGCACTGTCGATTACTTCAAGTCTTAATCTAGTAGTACAGTTATCAATGTTGATTATGTTTTCTTTTCCACCTAAAAGAGGTAGTAAAGCAGTAGCTAATTCTGTATTAGAAGTAACTTTAACTGTCTCTTTAGTTTCAGATACATCATCATCTTCTCTACCAGGAGTTTTAAGATTGAATTTCTCAATAGCAAACTTAAATACTACATAGTAGATTACGAAGAATACAAGTCCTTGTATTATAAGCATATACCAACCTTGAGCCAGTGGATTTCTTGTTGAAAGAACTAAATCTATAAATCCAGCTGAGAATCCAAATCCTGCCATCCAGTGCATAGAAGCTGCAATGAATACAGATATACCAGTTAATACAGCATGTAATAAATATAATCCAGGAGCAACGAACATGAATGCAAATTCGATAGGTTCTGTAACTCCAGTAAAGAAACTTGCAAATCCAGCTGCTAACATGATAGAAGAGATTTTTGCTCTGTTTTCAGGTTTAGCAGTTTTTACGAATGCAAGACAAGCTCCTAATAATCCAAACATCATAATAGGGAAGAATCCAGCTTGATACATTCCAGTTTTTCCTATTACAGCAGTTCCTTCAGCGATAGATTTTGCTCCACCTAGGAAGTTAGGGATATCATTGATACCAGCAACGTCAAACCAGAATACTGAGTTCAATGCATGGTGTAATCCAACAGGTATTAATAATCTGTTAAAGAATCCATATATTCCTGCTCCAAGTGGTCCTAATTTACTGATTCCTTCTCCAAATGATACCAGTCCAGAGTAAACTGCCGGCCAGATGTACATAAGTATGAAAGAAACCAACATCATAACAAATGATGAAATAATTGGAACAAGTCTTTTTCCACTAAAGAAAGATAAGAACTTAGGCAATTCTACTTCACTGAATCTATTATAAAGTGCTGAAGATATAACCCCGCAAAGAATACCAGTAAATTGGTTGTTTATCTTAGAGAATCCAGCAGGTACTTCATTTGCAGGAATTCCTTTAATCATTCCTACTGCACCTGGAGATAATAAAGTAGTTACAACTAAGAAAGAAACTAATCCAGCAAGAGCTGCTGATCCGTTTTTGTCCTTAGACATACCAAAAGCTACACCGATAGCAAACAGAATAGGCATATTATCAATTATTGCCCCTCCTGATTTAATAAAGAAAGCTGCTAGTACACTTTCTCCACCCCATCCTACAGGGTCGATCCAATATCCTAAACCTAACAATATTGCAGCCGCAGGTAGAACAGCAACTGGCACCATAAGTGCTTTACCTATTTTTTGAAGATAACTAAACATAACTTTCCCTCCTTATAAAAATTTTTTTAAATTATTTTTTAGCATTTTTTGCTTCGTTGAGAATTTATAATTCATTTGACCTCATTATAGCATAATAAAAAAATTATTTCTACTATATTTTTTTCAAAACGGTGTTCTTTTTTAGTGTTAAATACATTGAATAAAATACACTTAGTCTCCTATGCTGAATATTCTACCTTTGCAACATGTTGAGTTAATATATTGTTCTGTAATTTTTTCTTGATTCCTTTAAAAAATTGTGAATTATTTTTTCAAAGTTAATAAAAGGAAATAACTTTTAATAGATAATATATTATATAGTAACAGTTTATATATTTTCTTTAAATTCATCATTTAAAATAATTTTGGAGGTAAAAATGAAAAAAATAATAACATTAATAGGTACTCTGCTTATAACTATTTCAGCTTTCTCTGCTTCTACAGTCGATTTTGAAGCTCAAATGAAGTCTCTGGAAAAAGAATATCAGCTTCTTTTAAAGAAAGAAGACCAAAGATATGCTCAAGAAAGGCAAATAGCAGAAACAGCATCTAGTGTCCTTACAGGGCAAAAAGATCTTTATAAAAGCGTAAATGCCAGTCTTAATGAATTACAGCAAATGGGAAAATATGTTTTTTATAAAGATGAATACAATCAGCTTGTAGCAAAATACCAGACTATATTATCAGATATACAAAAATCTATGAATGATCAGCAAATGATAATTGATAATTTTAAACAAATTCAACTGGAAAAAGAAGGAAATAAATAAGTCAAATGACACTCTCTATTTGAGAGTGTTTAGTTTTAGCTAGACAAAGAGATATCAGAAAATGACCCTGTGAAATAATTCCTATAATTATTTTTAAATCTATAAAAATTATTTCACAGGGTTGAAAGAATAGATAATAATAACTAAATTGCTTATTACACTTATTGAATAAATTAATTTTTTATTATTTTAAAGATGAATAAATTATTTCAGCTTCATAATTTCTGTCTGTGAATTTACAGCTTTCTTTAATATTTTTTTCACCAACTGTTTTCATAAAATTAAAATAATAATCTTTATAAATTTTTATTAATTCAAAAATCTGATCTGATCTAGTTCTATATAATTTAGTAAGATGCCAGATTAGATTCAATTTATTATAATCTTCTAGAGGTCTTCTTGGAATATTCCATAAATTTTCTTTATCTTTATAAATTCTTGAATAACTGACTCTGGAAAAATCAAAATATCTGCCATCTTCATCTGGAGTAGAAAATGGATCAATGAGAATAGAAGCATATCTCACATACAGCAAATATTCTTTTTTTAATTGAGGAAATCCTAAATAATCTTCTATATCATTTTTTGAAATAGAATTTTCTAGTACAGGATAACTATCATTTAAAAATTTTAAAAGATTAAATTCAGGAAGGTTTACTGCACTATATAATTCTAATATTTCTTGATAGAGATTAACCATTTTATGAATTACAGTCATAGTTATTGGTCCTTCAGGATAAAGTTTATACAAAAATCTCTTTGTTTTATCAATATCAAAAACTTGATCTAAACTTACTTTATTTAATAAAAATGGAGAATGTACAAATAAAGTAATATTTTTTGATTCAGCTTCTAACTGATTTTTACAGCAGATGCTGTTTATTTTAAATTCACCAAGAAAATCTGCTATTTTTCTAACAAACAAACTATTTTCACAGGTACTTCCTATATATACATTTTTTTTAAGAGCATTGGTTATAACTAAACAATGATTATCATCAGAAAAATTACTTGCTCCAAAGTAATTTGAAAAACTTATAAATTCAATTGTTTCATCGTCTTTAAGAAAGCTTTTTAATATTAGACTTGAACCAAATTCAGGAGAAATTAATACTATTTTTTTTATTCGGGTTAATTTTTTTAAGTTTAAATCTTTCAATACTGAAAGGTAGGCATCACAGGGAGTACAAAGAATCAGAACATCCCATTCATTAATGAGTTCTTCAGAATTTATATACAAGTTTTCTAAAAGGCATTTACCACTTATTGAATTAATTTCATTAACTGAAACAGTACTTTCTATAAGATTGTTATTACTTTTTAAATTTTTTAAAAATAATTCACTATTTTTACTATTCCTAATTTTTAACCCTACTTTTTCAGCATATCCTTTATTAAAATTTATATATAAGTTGATTCCTACTGGACCAGAACCTGCAATTAATACATTATCAAAGTAGTTTTTTAACATTTTACATCCTTTCTAGCAGTAAAGTATCATATATAAAGCTTTTATCTCTAATTACAGTCTTGGTAAAATCGTTTATCTCTTTTATACACAACGGAAAATTAAAAGCTTCCTTGATTTCATTGCCATATCTCAAAATGATTTTTGCATCATTATTTATTTTTTGAGATACATAATCTACTAATTCACATTTTTTTTGAACTAAAGAAGCTATAATTATATGAGAAAATTTTTCTATTTCTACAGCCTCTATATCTCCTTCAAAATAAACTCCTTGAATCCCTAATTTGTCTGTAACTTTTTTAGATAAATTAAGAGCTTCTGAATCTATATCAACACATGTAATGTGAGCTGCTGTTTCTTTAAAAATAGTATAAGCTGTTATGGGCATTGCACCAGAACCTATTAATAAAACTTTTGAAGATTTTAAAATTTTGTAATCTTCAATCTCACGTTTTACAGCTAAAGCCAGTTCATCTCCATATTTAAATGCAGTATTTTCTTCATTTAAAATATTTTTTGCCTCTATTTTTTCCAAAATTCCCAAAGCCTCAGCTGCTCTGTCTCTGATATCTCTTATAAGGTTTTTTATTAAATTGTTTTCAGAACTTAAAATAAAATCCATGTAATTTTTTTCATTTAAGATGAAAGAACATAGCTCTTCAATACATTCTTTTAAAAAATTATCTTTCTCTCCAGTCTTTTCATATAATTTTAAGGCCTCTGATATTTTAAATCTTATAACTTTTAATTGAAATATTAAATTATTATTCATGTTCTTTTTTCCTTTCTGTACAATTCTCAAATAATAAAATATATTATTTATCTTTCTGAGTTTTTGATAATAAGATTGTTGATATTACTATAATGGTACCTCCAATAATAGATTGCAGTGTAATTGTTTCTTTAAAAATAATAAATCCCCATAAATTATTTATAAAAATTCCTATATATCTCACAAATTCAACAATAACTGCATTTTGATGTGAGAATGCACCTGTTAAAAATATTTGTGCAATAAAAGAAATACCCCCAATTATGATTAAAATAATAAGTTCTTTGGTATTGGGAATTATAAAATTTGAGTACATCAATGGAATAGCAACTATTGTTGATATAAAGAGGAAAAAAAACATAATTTCATAATTATGGTGCAATCCTGATCTAGCTAAATATCTTATTGTAATAGATGCTGCTCCAGAAAAAGCTGCTGCTAATATGCCAAATATTGCATATTGGGAATATGAAGAAAATTTTAAAGGATTTATAATTATACAGGTTCCAATAATTATAGCAAGAATAAAAATATATGTTTTAGGCTGTAGCTTCTCTTTAAGAAAAATTGAAGAAAAGATTACAACAAAAACTCCAGATAATTGAACTAGTATAGATACATCTCCTAATTTCAATTTTGATATGGCATAGAAGTATGTCAGCATATAAATCCCACCTAGTAATCCCCGTAAATATAATATTTTATTTTCCTTATTGGAAAATTTTACTTTTTGAACTTTCATAAATATTAAGACAAGAATAGTCCCAATTAGACCTCTAAAAAATGTAATTTCAGAAGAGGGAATTCTTGTACTTACTAATTTTACTAAAACATTCATAATACTGAAAGTAAGTGATGACATAACTGCCATTGTTATTCCTTTATTCATTGTATTCCTCCATTCACTTTGTTTTTATTGGGGTTATAGAAATAAACCCTCTGGAGCTTTTGGAAATGTCAAGTTCAACTCCATATATTTCTTCTAACAATTCTTCCTTCAAAACATCTTCAGGAATTCCCTGTTGTATAGAATACCCCTCATGTAAAAGTAGTATTTCATCACTATATCTAGCTGCTAATGCTATATCATGCAAAACAATAACTGTTATAGAGCCTGTTTTTTTTGTATATTTTTTTGCTGTTTCCATAATCTGGAGCTGATGTTTTAAATCCAAGGCACTTGTAGGTTCATCTAATAATAAAATTTTAGGTTTTGAAACCATTGCCTGTGCCATTATAACCATTTGTTTTTGTCCTCCACTTAAACTTGAGAATTTACTGTAGCTTAAATGACTTAAATTTAATTCATCAAGTATTTCAGCTACAGCATTTAAATGAATTTTTTCAATTTTCCATGTTAAATCTCTTACTCTTCCCAATAAAACTATTTCAAAAACAGTTAAATTAATATTATTAACAGACATCTGGGGAACATATGTAAAACTATCTCTAAAATTTTTATAACCAGTTTCCCCAATAACGTTGATATCTCCTTCATATTTTATTAAGTGGGCAATAGCTTTCAGCAATGTAGTTTTTCCAGTTCCATTAGGTCCAATTAGTGAAACTACATTTCCACCATGAAATTCAGCTTTTATATTTTTTATAATATTACTTTTACCATAGCTTATTTTTATGTCTGTAAGATTCATTTTTAGCATATGTCATACCCCTTTCTTTAGAATTAAGAAAATTAAGAATGGAACACCAATAAGAGATGTTACTATTCCAATTGGAATAATTATTCCAGGAATAATTATTTTAGCTAAAATTGAAGCACATGCAATTAATAATACTCCAAAAAGAGAAGCCATAGGGGCTAGATATCTTTGGTCCTCTCCTGCAAAATATCTTGAAAAGTGTGGAGCTACCAGTCCTATAAAACCTATAGTTCCCACAAATGCCACAGCACCAGCTGTAAGCAGTGAACTTAATAAAAATACATGTAACCTTACTTTATCTGTATCTATTCCCAGACTTTTAGCTCTTTCTTCTCCAGCAGCTATTGCAGTCAATTTCCAAGCATATCTGGATAACAATATACTGCAAATTAAAAATATAACTCCACTTACTATGACTCCCGTCCAAGTTGATTTAAGTAGACTTCCAAACATCCAGTAAACAATTTGACCTGCTACCTCAGGAGTAGAACGAAATTGTACTAGAGATAGTAATGCTTGAAAGAAGAAATGTGTAACTATTCCAAAAAGTACCATAGATTGTGCTTTCATACCTTTTAGTTTTCCTAAAAAGTAAATCGCCATTGTACCCAGCAAAGTCATAGCAAATGCCATAAAAGGAGCATTTAGCCATGGTATTCCTTTAAATGGAAATCCAGATATAAAAGCTATCGCTGCTCCAAAACCAGCAGCAGAGGATACTCCTAAAGTATATGGACTTGCCAGCGGATTAGAAAGTATAGTCTGCATCTGTGTACCTGCTAAACCTAATGATGCACCAACTGTCAGACATATAAGAGTCATAGGAAGCCTGATATTCCATATAATAGCAGCTTCTATACTTTCAGAAGACGGACCTGCTAAAAGAGCTTTTATTGTATCTTCTAAAGTCATCCCTGAAGAACCTGTCATGAGGTCAAAGAGCAGCATTATAATTATTGCAGCTAAAGAAATATAAAAGGCCATTTGCCGTTTTTTATTTATTTTTTTATATACTTCTTCTCCATTAATTTTTTTATTCATTTTCATCACTCCTTAGGCAACTGCTATTTTTCATTGTATTTTGTCATAAAAGTTCCTTCTGGAGTGATTGGAAGATATTTTTTATAAAAATTCTTTAAATTTTCTTTAGGTTCAATATCTTTAAACAATTCAGGATATAAGGACTTTGCTATATACTGCACATATACATAATCATAAATAGAACGAAGTCCACCATGATTTACAGCATATATTTCACCATTTTTTATGGCATTTAATTTTTTCCAGCCAGTTCTTTTTGTATATGGAGCAAGCCTTTTCCATGTTTGCTCAGGAGAAATATTAAATCCAATTAAAACCCTGTCACCAGCATCATTAGCCCAGTTTGCTCCAGCAAAGAATATTGCATCAGGGTTAGATGTTAAAATATATTCTGGACTTAATGGACCATAACTGTCAATTTTATTTTCTGCTATATTATTTCCTCCAGCTAATTTTATAAGACTTCCCCATAAATAATTACCATAACTATTACCTATTTGATCAGCACCTAAATTTCCTAATTCTACATATACTCTTTTTCTGTTTTTAATATTTTCTACTCTTTCCTTTACTTCAATTAAAGCATTTTCATAATTTCTTATTAGTTCTTCAGCTCTATTTTCATTTCCAGTAATTTTCCCTAAAATTTTTGTACTTTTTATATGGTTTTCTAAAGTCTGAGAATTATAGTCAATTACAATAACTTTTATTCCTGATTTTTCTAATTTATCTATATTTTCAGCCAGAGTTTCATATTGGAAAGGAGCAACTATAGCCACCTGTGGTTTAGAGTTTAATAAAGTCTCCATACTGAAAGAACCTTTATATATAGAACCTGTATCTATGATTTTATCTAATTCAGGCATCTGTTTTTCATAGGCATTGTACTGGTCATTAAAAAAATCTGCCCATTCTCCTTTAGATATACTTACTACTTTATTAAAATTTTCTGCAACTGCCAAATAAGATTCTTCATAAAAACCTAAAAAAATTCTATTAATAGGGCCATCAATTTCAATTTTCCTATTAGAAAGATCAGTGAAGGTGATCTTGTTATTCTTTTCTTGCTGTTGAAGTTCATTAGAATATGTATTTTTTTCTAAGAAAACCAGGCTAAAAAATAAACATATTATAAATAATCTAAAAAAATTTTTTTTAATCATTGTTTTACCTCCATTAATTATTTTTTTATAAAAGCGCTTTGAGGTTATTATACTCTTTTTAATTTTAAAATCAAAATATTTTTTAATCAAAATTTATTCAAATATTAAATATTTAATATTTAAATTTAATATTTTATAGTAAAGACTTTGGGTTGGTTTTCAGATAAGCTAAAATCAAGGCTTAGCTCAATACTAATAAAGTTTTTTACGCTAGAAGATAATTTTTTCAATCCTAATTTGCAATATTCTACTATTATAGAAAATATGAAGATTAAAAAATATTTATTTATAAATATTAGTTTTCTATTTTTTATTCTTTTATCTATCTTTTTTACATTAAACATTAAAAAGGTTATACTACATATACAATAATAGTAATGATTACTATTGTTGTAATCAAGGAATAAAGAAGGAACGAAAACAAATACTAATATAGAATTACCAATAGAGAACGAATTAGCAAAAGCCTATCCAGAATGTAGATTAGTAGTTGTAAAAAAAGTGGCTACGTGTGAAAATTTAATAGAAGTATTCTATTCTTTATTAAAGGATAAACTTAATATTAAAAAAATGGTATTTGCATCAGGAGATAATTGTGCATCAACTGAATTTTAATATTATAATATAAAATAAAATCCATAAATAATTTTATATAGTTAATTATCTATAAAATAAATGAGATTGAAAGAGTTAAAATCCTTTCAGTCTTTTTTATACTCCAAAAAATTATATACAAATTTGGTATATTATAGAAAAGTGATTATAATATAAATATCTCTAGAGAATTTATAAAAAATACTTAATATTCAAGGGGGGGGAATAAATGAAAGCACTATAATAAATTTGATTCAACAGATACAACGAAAAGATATATCAAAAAATATTGAATTTTATGGAGGATTAAGAATATGACAACAAACAAAATAAGAAATTTTCAATTATTTAAACAACAAAAAAGTGATGACTGCTGGATTGCAAGCTGTAAAATGACAATAGACTACTTGAATAATACTAACTATAATTATGCTAATTTACTAAAAAAAGCTGGAACAATTTCTACAGGAAAGCAAGGAGGATATGATGGAATTTTAGAATTGTTGCATTTGGCAGCTCCCACTTTAAGTTATCAAGGAGAGATAGTAATAGATAAAACTATCGATGATTTTAAGAATCTAATAATAAAAAATATTGATAATAACCGTCCTGTAATAGTAGGACTTCCTGGGCATGCAGTGGTAATTATTGGGTATGATTCTGTAAGTAGGGTATTTATTACAGCTGATCCTTATACAGGAAAAGAAAATCAGATTAAATATGGTTCTGTTATTACAGATATCTGTTATTCTTTGAAGTAATTCTTATTTTTAGGCTATAAGCAATTAAATTTGCTTATAGCTTTTTTATATAAAACAGCTTCTCTCTTTCTCTAAAAAAGACAGAGATTTCTCCCTGCCTTCAACTAACTATTTTATTTTTTTAGATGCTCTGAATTTCACTATTTTCTTTGGATATACTGTCATTCTTTCTCTTGTTGCTGGATTAGATATCACCCTTGGTTTTCTTGAAATCACTTCAAAAGTTCCTCTTTTCACAAACTTTACTTTTCCTTCTATTTGCAGAGCCTCTCTTAGCGTTTCAAGAAAAATATCTACATCTGTTAATACAGTTTCTATTGTCATATCTTCTGAACTTATTTTTCTATAGGTTTTTGCAAACTCTCTTTTATTCATCAGCATCACCTTCAGCCATTTTTATAAGCCCTTTTCCTGCTCTGAATTTTATTACTTCTTTTGGTTTGGTATATCTTGCCCCTTCCAACGTTGGTACTTTTATTTTTCTTGATTTTATTTCTCTTTTTTCAAATACTCCCCAGTCTTTGAATACTACTTTTTTATCTTCTTCCAGTGCTTTCAGCAATGCATCCCAAAACAAGTCTATCTTTTCTTTTACTTCTTTATGACTTCTGCATTTATTTCTTTTTTTATAGAATCTTATAAACTTTCCTTCTGTCATATCTACCCCTTTAATATCAGCTTATTAATAGACTGGCTATATCAGCCAGCCCTTCCCTTGTAATTTAGAACTTGTAACCTAGTCCTGCTCCTACTATCCATTCACCTTTAGTTCTGTTTTTACCAGATTGATTATGTGAATCTCTCTCTACTGAGTAAGTTCCTTTTACATCAAATAGTACTCCATTTTCTAATTCAAGAGCATATTTTGCATTTAAGCCAATGCTATGCTCATTTTTGTGAGCCACTAAGATATCAAAATTGCTTCCACCTTTAAATCTTCCTGTGATATGCTCTTCATCTGCTCCATCAAGTATTTTAGTATAGCTTATCCCTGCTGAAAGAGTACTTTTACCTTTTTCATGAGGAATAACTTTTTTAAGATCTACTCCCACTTTTCCCACTGTGTAGTCAAATGACTTAGAGTCTGTCTCTATAGCTAGAACTTTACTTCCCTCATTAGCTCCATCTTGGTCTATGTATGTATATGATAAAGTTGCATAAGGCTCTAGGAATAAGTTGTCTCCCACTTGGTGTGAATATCTTCCATTTAAATAAATATCATATGTTGTATCATTATAATTATCTGAATATTTCATTACTGTTTCTACTGAATCAGAAGCTACTTTGTTTACTGTCAGTCTATCAGCGTCATAGTCTCCATACTGGAATCCTGCTCCTGCTATTACTTTTAGATTTCCAATATACTTTTTAGCATATCCTCCAAGATACAATGCGCTTCCATCTACTTTCGATCCATTAGACAAGTCAGATTTTAATTTGTTTCCTCCAATTACTACTCCAGAAGTCAATGTATCAGATATTCCATACTCTCCAAGCATATATGCTCCAGTGATTTTTGTATCAGCATCCATGTCAGAACTTCCTATATCATATGTATAATATCCTTTTCCATAGTATGTATCTTTAGTTCCTCCATCTACATGAGTTAATCCACCATATATCATCCATTTTCCAGTGTTGGCTTTAAATTGGTTATCAGTAACTATATCTCTAAACATTCCCACTGACTTTCTTGATAGTTCACCTGAATATGAGTATGGATTTCCTGCATAGATGTCATTTAAATAAGACAGGAATGTTAATAATTTTTCATCATCATCTACATTGAAATTTCCTAATTCATCTACAGAAAGTATTCCATGATATATTTTATTAAGCTGTTTGTATTTAAATATTTCAGGAATGCTCCATCTTACTACAACCTTTACTTCATTTATTCCATCTAGACTTTCTATAGTATGAAGTTTTGATGTTGTATCAAAATTTCCTTTACTTCCTGTTACCAAACTTTCATCTAATTGAGTAGTTCCAAAACTTATTATACTTTCATTTCCTGCTCCATTTAGAGCAAGAAGAAGTTTTCCTCCAGTTGAAGTTATTGTTCCATTATTTTCATAGAGTGCATGACCTATAATTTTATCTGTTCCACTTGAACTATCTACTTTACTTGAATCTATTCTTAAAGTTAGTATTCCATTTGCTCCTATTGTTATATTTTCTGCATCTGTTACTGTTAAATCTCCCACACTTCCATCATCTTTAACAGTTTTTTCAAATAGAGTTACATTTGAATTTACATTTATATTTTCAAATCCAGATAAATTATGAAGAATATTCATTCCACCATCAGCTACAGCTCTTGTTACTGCTGAATTAAAATTAAGAATATCATTATCTGCTCCACCATCAAGAATTCCATTAATTATACTTCCTGCTTCTATTGTAAGGGTATCTGCACCTGTTCCCATATCTATATCTCCATTAACTATTCCCTCAGAAGTAATAGTAAGAATATCATCTCCAGCTGCCATATTTATCTTCCCAGTGATTGCTGCTCCTTTTCCTACTGTGAGAGCATCTGCTCCTGCTCCCATATCTACATTTCCATTAATTATTGCACCTGTATCAACAGTTACAGTATCTGCTCCACCTTCCATAGCTATATTTCCATTTATTACAGTATTTTGAGTTCCAGTACTTCCACCTACATATCCAACTTCTCCAGATTGAAGTATCAAGGTATCTCCTCCACTGCTTCCTGATACTGTTATCTTATTTGTTTCATCTACTCCACCATTTACTATTGTTCCAGATAGTGTAAGTTTTTTATCTACTTCACCAAAGACAACTGCTGTTCCATAGGCATTTATTACAGAACCTTTTACCTCTCCTTCAGTTCCTGTAATCTTTAATGTTTCATTTTTTCCATTTAGTATAGAATTATCAAATTCAGTAGGATTACCTGAAAGCTCAAAACTTTCTGTTGATGTCCCTGTCCCAGAACCACCTGTTATAACAGCATTTTTTATAGTCATTCCCCTTTCAGAATTTCCAAATTTTACAGTTTGACTTCCTCCAATTCCTGCTGTTACTGTTCCAAAGTTTCCTGTAATATATATTCCATAATTTGTTACTTTTAGTCCATCAACTGCTGTATCTCCTGCTAATATCCCATAGTTATTTGCTGAAGTTATCTTTCCACCACTATTATGATTTCTTATAGCATTAGTGTTTCCAAATATAACCCCATTATTTGTTAAGGTTATCACATTAGCATAGTTAACATGAATCCATAACCCCCACTGTATCCACTTGTTCTTATTCCTGCTATTAAACCACTGTTTGTTAAGCTTTCTATACTCTTACCACCAATTTCAATTCCATAAGCTTGATAACTTTTTCCTACTATTAAGCCATTATTTGTTAGAGTTTTTATAGTAGAATTTTTTCCTTGATAAATTCCATATCCGCTTTCATCCCTGTCATCCCCTGCTATTCCTACTATTAATCCACTATTTATTAGGCTTCCTATACTAATACCATAATCAATATAAATTCCATATCCATTAAACCCACCTGTTCCTACTACTAAACCATTATTTATTAAAATTTCTATACTCTTAGTACTATTAATTCCATATCCACTAGAGCTACTTATTCCTACTACTAAACCACTATTTGTTAAAGTTTCCATACTAACAGCACTATTATAAATTCCATATCCATACCTAGTATTTCCTGTTGTTGCTATTAAACCATTATTTATAAAATTAAATTTACTTAAATCTCCACTTAATCTAAAGCCATAACTTATATCGTTATAGCCATTATTCCCATTATTCTTACTTGATGATAATGTCATATTGTTTGTATAAGTTTGAGTAGCTGCATCCCAAGCATTTTCAGTATATGTATTATCTGTTGACCAATTTCCACCATTACCATCAACATCAGTAGTAACTCCTGTATTAAATTTTATTGCTCCTCCATCTTCTTTTATCCATAAATAATTATCATCTGCTCCCATTACTGCTGTACAAGAAAGAAGCATTCCCACTACTGCTCCTACTGTAATATTTCTTCCCCTTTTTTTGTTCCCACTTTTTACAGCCTTCATAATCTTTTCTATCATCTTTCCCTCCATAAAAAAAATATATAAATTTTAATAAATATAAAACATGTCTGCAATTTTTATTTTTACATTTTATAAGACTTTATTGTCAAAATGACCCCCTTTTGCTGTTCGCAATTATATACTTTTGCGAACACCTATCTATTTATTAATTTTAGAGAATATTATTTAAATTTAAAATATTGACTTTTTTGAGAAAATAATATATTATCTATCATGTAAGTATAGTGTATTAAATTATGAGTTAAAGAAATTTTTGGTATAAGCAAAAATGCAAATGTTCGCAAAAGTATATAAAAGAGAACTTTTTTAAAGTACTCTTAAATACAAAAATCCCCAGTAAATTTATACTGAGGACCTTTTTTATTTTTATTCTTTTTTTTATGGGAAGATTTTTTTAGTCTTTTTAGCATTTGTTCTGTTTCATTAATTGTTCTTCTATCCTTGTCATTCTCTCTTCGATTCTTTTGATTCCATCAGTTAGTGTCCTTATATTCTCTCCTCTGAATTTTTCTATGAAGAGTCTTTCTTTTTCACACACTGTTCTATCTACTTTTTTTTCAAAGAGTGAAAATATATACCTGTGATATCCCAAAAGGAAAGTGACTGTTGTTGTTACGATTTTAAAATAGATTTCTATGTTCTCATTCACTTTTCTCCCCTTCCAGTTTTCCAAATACTGCTTCAAATATCCTGTCATCGATTTTGCTTTCTGTTCTTTTCACTAGCTCTCTCATAGCAACTATCAAGATATTTTCTACAGTTTTAGTTCCCAGCCATTTACAGACAAAGTATTTCAGAAATTTTGTTGTTATTTCTTTCATGACCTGCTCCCTTGCAAAATAGGGTAATCTTGAAAGACTACCCTATTTTTTAATTTGTGATTAAGCCTCTGGTATATTGTTTTTCACATAGAAGTGATATGCCGCCAGTAAGCTTCTGTACTTGTCAATAGTTTCCAGTGAAGAGTGATAAGACTTGATCTCTTTTTCTGCACTTGTCTGCCATTCCCCATATGATTCATATGCTGAGTTTTCTGGAAGTGGTGTTCCTGCTTCTATCTGTTCAGCTATGTGTTCAATAGTTGCTGTGATGTCGTCTATATTTTTCAATATAGCTTTTTCTCTTTTGATAGAACTTTCCACCTTTGTAATTTCCTTTTGCACCACTGCTAATATTACTTGATTGTCTTCTGTTGCCATTTTGCTACCTCCTGTGTTTTTGTTTTTTCCATAGGTATATGATACCTTTTTGAGAAAAAATAAACCAGTGATGAATTGTGACGATTTATGACGATTCGTGAAGTACTCAAAATTATTCTAATAAAAAAATCAGGCTTCTAGTGTAAATTAAAATTTTGTTTCCAATTCTTCTGGAAATAACATCTCCTTCCTCAACTCTTTCGTAGATAGTATTTTTATGATTTTTTAAATACTTTGCCGCCTCATTTATTGTCGCCCATTCTCCTATATGCTCCACTATTTCCTCTGCCAGTGCCTTGTCCAGCGCTGAAAGATTTCCTAGTTTTTTGTATATATATTCCTCTCTCTCCATTTGTAATTCTCCCTTTTAATCTATTTTTTATTAAATCCTTTTTTGTTTTTTATGAGATAAATTCTATAAATGCCTCTTGAGTCATTCCTCTTTTGCTCTTCCCTGCTACTTTTACAGGAAAACACATATCTGTTATTCTGTCCCTTATCCTATTTTGTCCATGTACAGAAAACCTCTTAGTTAGTTCACATATTTTTTCATCTCTATCGAAAATCAGATTTGTAGATAATATCAAAGGTTTATTACTTCTGTACCTTGCATCTATGAGATTATATATCTTTTCAGCTCTCCAGCAGGATTGATTCTCATCCAGATCTTTTTCAGTACCAAAGTCATCAATGATTATCAGATCACACTTTTCTACCTGTTCTAAAAATCTTTTTTCAGCTTCTCCCCAATCTCTCCCCACTTTATTGAGATATAGCCCCAGATTTATTACCAATACTGTCTTTCCTCTTTCCATGAGATAGTTTGCTATACAGGCTGTAGTAAAAGTCTTTCCTGTTCCTACTCCCCCATAAAACAACAATCCTATCTGCTTGTCTTTTTTCAGAAAATTCTCTGCATATTTCTTTCCCAACTGCATATATTTACTGCTCATATCTGCATTTTCAAATCTGCTTTCCAAAAATTTATTATCTATGACAGAAATTTCTTCATATTTTTTCACTTTATTTTTTATACATTCATGAACTCTTTTTCTTTCCAATTCCTCCATTTCCCTTTCTTTTTCCTTTTCCAGACAGTCACAGGCTGGAATATATTCCACATTTTTCCTAAGGCTTTCAGGAAATAGTTCCAAATATCTATTTTCATTTCTCACATAATCTTTATTGCAATATTTACATTTCATCATTTTTATTTCCCCCTAATGTTCCATTTAAAGCACCATCTATCAACTTTTCAGTAAAATCTTTATATTCTGGTCTTTTAAATTCTTTTTTGGAGCTGTTCTTCTTTTTGCCCTTGTTTTCTTTATCTTTAAAATTTCCATTCATGGCTTTCTTTAGGTTTTCTATCTTGAAAATACTGTTGACGCTCATGTTGTTTTTTACAAACTCAGACTCCGACATCAGTGTCAGTGCTTCAAAAAGCTTTACAGCTCCTAATTCTCTCCATACTCCCAAGATTACATAGTTATCTGGTCTGTAGTTATACTCTGGCAGTCCCAGCTCTTTATATTTTTTTAATATATCCTGTATCTCCATAGGCGCATCACTTAATTTTTCTTTCTCAATCTCATTTTTATGTTCTGCACTATCATCAGCTTTCTCTTCCACCTCTGTGTGTGTATTATTTATCTTTTTATCTTTTATGTTATTATTATTCTTTTTGTTATTATTAAGACTGTTATTATTAGTGTTCACCTGACCGCGTGCGGTAGGATTCGTATCGGTTTCTACCGTATCCGACGAAACTATACACGGTATAGCATTTACAGTATATAGATTTTGGGCAAACTTCCCTTTTTCTTTATGCTGGACATATCCTCTGTCTTTTAATTCCTTGATATATTTTACCAGTGTACTTTTTCCTATCCCCAGATCTCTGCATATCAAATTTTGCGATGGAAAGGCATCCTTTCCTTTTCCAGTATAACTGCATATATAGGCATAGACAGCTTTTGATAAAATATTTAAAGTTTTGTCCCTCATTACTTTTTTTGCTACAACTCCATATCCTTCTTCGTATATTCCCAGCATTTTAACCTTATCCATTCTCTTTTCCTCTTCTCCAAGTAAGTTTATTTTTTTATAAAATTAAGTAAAAATTTGGTTTCTAAATTTTTGAAGCTGATCCTTTGTACTGGCATATGAATATCCTCAAGACTTTCTTTTTTCTCCAGTAGGATGACAAATCTTTTGTACTTTTTTTCCTGTCCATCTTTTACGCTCCTTCAATTTTATAATAATATATGCGAACTTTTTTATACTTAGTACTCTTTAAAAACCATTTTTTAATTTTTTAAATTATTTTTTTAATGTAACGTTATCTATATTAGCACAACATCCTATCCTTGTATATAAATTATTTTAAAAAAAATTGATTTTTTAGTTTTAAGAACTTTTTTAATAAACATACTCATTTTTTAATTTCTCGCTTATTTTCATTCCAGTTTTACAGTAAAATAGCAACAATAAAAATATTTTTTTACATCATTTCAAATAATATCTTTACAAAAAATAAAAAAACACCAGAATTTATCCTGATGTTCTTCCTTGTTATTTTATTTCATTTTCATTATGCTTATTGATTATCTCTTCCAGTATTTTCATTTCCTTTTTCAGTTCATCAAAAGATATGAATCTTCCTGACCTTTTCTTTAAAAGCTTCTTTACTATTTCTACTCCATTGAGCCATTCTATCTCGTAATATCTGCTGTTATCACTAAATATCTGCTCCATACATTTTTTCAGACTTCTCTCATCTTTCAAATCTACTTTTATCAAATGCTTTCTATTGTTTGGGAACTTGCAGGTTATATACCAATTATATTCCTCTCCCTCTTCAAATTTTATAAAGTATTTCCAATGGTCATCTGTGTAATCTATGAACTCTAGTATTATATGTTCTTCCACTTTTAAAATACCTCCTATTCTCTTAATACTTATATACCTCACATTCTATTTTTTGTCAATACATCAAGTTATTATTTTCTCTTATATATCAAAAAAAGATCAGTCTGCAAACTGATCCTTTCTTTTTATTTATTTTTTTATTATTTTAAAAACTCCATAAATTCATTTCAAGACGTTTTCTCATAGTAAAAGCTGTTATCAATATAAGAAGAACTCCTCCTATAAGCATTATTCCCCCATATGATAGACTTGCCATTTCCATTCCCAAACTTTTCAATAAAGGAATAGGATCATTTTGAAAACTTCTAAACAATTCATTGTCTATATGCTTTACATTACTTACAATAAATATAAGGTCTCTCAAAGCTATAAGCCCTGTAATTGCTGATAGTATTCTCA
The DNA here is from genome assembly GCF_003019675.1 of Fusobacterium ulcerans. Classification (NCBI taxonomy): domain Bacteria; kingdom Fusobacteriati; phylum Fusobacteriota; class Fusobacteriia; order Fusobacteriales; family Fusobacteriaceae; genus Fusobacterium; species Fusobacterium ulcerans. The sequence goes on from NZ_CP028105.1 coordinate 3,187,881, forward strand.
CTATAATTATATACTCCTTATAAAAAAGATAACATGTTGCTATCCCCAATAGCACTAAAATTATCCCATTTAATTCTCCTGTACTCATTGAATAAAAATTTATCTTTTCTAACGATGGTACTCTTACTAATGGACAAAATGTAGCTGTTGCTATCATCAATGCCCCTAGCATCCCTATGATTTTTCTTTCCACAAAATCACTCCCCTGTTTGTTTTTTTATATATACATGTATATTACCTCACATTCTAAAAAAAATCAACATTCTTATATAAAGAAAAACTTATTTCGAATTCATTTATTTTCTATAAACCCATTTTTTAATTCTACTAAATTTCAAAAAAAAATTATTATTTATGTCTTTTTAATATTTTTCTGAAATATTTTTTCTCCATTATTGACATTAAAAATTTAAGTGTATATAAAAAAAGCCCCGAAGGGCTTAGGTAAATTAAAAAATTAATTATTTATTTATTACCATAGTGCATTTTCTTGTTATACAGTCAAATACTGCACAATCAGTCAATAGTTACTTCTCCAGCTGCATATAGATTCTTATGCAATTTATTTTTTTGCTGCCTTATTTATTTAATTACTTCTTCATTGATTTTTATTTCGCTTTCATAGATTTTTATTATACTTGGTTTTCCGTCAACAGGAAATCTGAAAGTGCTTTTTACTGCTGCCTTTCCCGGTATATTAATATTTCCAAATGGTCCTGAAGAAAAAACTGCAAATCCATCTGTGTCTAAAAGCTGTAAAGATTTTTGCTCATGAAGATTAGTCAATCTTATCATTTGCTCAGTATCATTTTTTAATCCAACAGTCACTTTATATTCTGTTTCATCTTTTGTTACTGATAAGACAGATGCCTTTATATACTTTTCAAAAGCTTCTCTATCATAAATTATTACAGCTTCATCCAAACTTCCTCCTTCTTTTCTTCCTGTATCTACACCATCTTTTACCCCTTTCAAGATATTCTTTCCAGTAGATACTGCTCCTGACACTACAGTTGACACTGCTCCAGTCACAGAAGATTTCTCCTCTGAATAAGATGCAATACATGTTAATAAACTTAAAATTAAAACTAATTTTTTCATTTCTTCCTCCCAAATCAACACTGATGTATATTTTAATTCTTAACTTTTTATATCATATTTATCCTTTTATTTCAATGAATTTTATATCTTTGAAAATAATTATAGTTAATCTTTTTAATCTTTGAGAAGATTTGTTGGTAAAAAAATTATATATAAAAATCAGGAAGAAATTAATCTTCCTGACAATTATTTCATACTATTATATTTTTTAAAAATTAAATTTACATCTAAAAGATAAAGTCATTCTAAAATAATCTAAATCTTTTTTACTCTAGTTAACCCAGCAAAAAACTAATTTATATCATATTTCATAAAATCATTTTTAGCCATTGTTGTTCTTACTTTTTTTATATATTCCTCTCCCTCTTCTGAGTACTTTATTAATCCATAAGCTATTTCAGGAGCTGGTTTTTCATTATTTATCAATTCTCTGACTTTTTTATATGCATCATTTCTGGAGATAGTTAATACTATATCTGCTACAGAATCCTTTATTGTATCATATTTTTTCAAGTGGGGTACGAAGCCGTTGTCTCTTACTCCCTTAGCTGCTATTCTTGGTTCATTAGGATTAGTTGACCACATGCCAAATATATTATTTCCCTCTCTGAAAAACCTTGATGTCCCCCAGGCACTTTCCAGTGCTCCCTGAGTCAGAATAAGGGATGTTGGATATATTATCATTTTTGATTCCAATTCCTGCCAGTTTCCATATTTTACCTTATATCTGCTGAAAATATTCTCACTATATTGTTTCTCTTCTTCAGTCAGTTCAGGCTTTTCCTTCAATTTTTTTATTATCTCTTTATCATTCTTTATCTCTTCATGAACGACGGTTATCGCTGGAAGAAGAAGCTGTACAAAGGCATCTTTTCTCTCCTCTGATGAAAGTCCTCTTAAATCTAATTCTGAATTAGAATATACATAGAGTCCTTCCTCATCTCTCTTTTCATATAAGTCAGCTACATCATTTACTTCAATTTTTTTATACTCTACCTTTTTCAGAATATTATCATCATCAATTTTTTTATCACTGTATTTGAATAACACAGCCATGATAATAAATCCTAAAAGTAAATATTTTTTAATCTTCATCAACACTTCCTTTCAATTGTTAAATATTATAAAAAATTATTTGGTATAGTATACTTGATTTTCATAAAAAAGTAAATAATTATTTTTCTCTGGAACTTCTTATATAGTCCTTCCGTCCATCATATTGAAGAATACTCTCTTCTCCAGTTGCCTTTGAAACCATTTTTAAGTCATGAAGATAATATGTTTTTGTGTTGAGTTTTGATATAACAATATTCTTATCTCCTGCTGCTTCTGGAAGAAAAACTTCCTGATATTTTCCATTTATCATTATTATCCCCATTACTGCTTTTCTTCCGCTGTTGCTTTCTAAAATTACTAAATAGTCCTTTTCTCCATTTCCATCCAAATCTACTTTAGAATATTCTCCCCTATACTTTTCTTTTACTGACATTATTTCTTTCAATACAGGATAACTTTTTTCTAAATATTGCCCTCTGCTATAAATTAGTGACAGCATTTCATCAGATGAAATATCCATTTTTCCATTAAAAAGGTCATCTTCCAATACTTCGTTTATAAAATTCCATCTATCTAATTTTTCAATTGAGTAGACTACTTTAGTATTAGGAAGATATTGAACTAAGTAATCTGTATTTTTTTCAAGTTTTAAATTTCTTGATAAAGTTACAGGGCAGACTAGAGAAAAATTCTTTCCTGCTCTCCATCCCTGATGTGGGTATTCTACAGCAGTAAGAGATTTTCTAAACTGACTGTATTTTCCAGTATAGTATATCCCTTCCATTCTTCTATAAGAATTTGCCAACTGAAGAGTTCCATAGTATTTAACCCCGTTCCCTGATTTATATATTTTTAAATCTTCTCTGTTTCTTGATATTATATCAAATATATCTTCTGTACCTAACAGGGCAACACTGAATCCAACTGAGAACACTATACTGATTATTCCCAAAATAGCTAAAGTGAAAATACTTTGTCCATTAAATCCAAGTTTTTCTGACTGGTCATCACTATTTGCAATTCTTATTAACTTTCTGAACCATTTTATATTCCCAGCAATAACTCCTATTGAACCAAGTATAAGCCCTCCTGCCAAAGCTCCATTACAGATAATAGTGGGATATAGTACTGCTTCCACATATCCTACTTTTGAGCTTTTAAAAAATCCGGGGACAATATTAGGCAGTTTCATTATTCCAAGCATAACTATAAAAAATACCATCAGATAAAGTATTGGAGCTAAAATTAAAAATATTCTTTCTTTAAAGCTAATCTTCTGATTGTCATCTGATTTATTTTTCTCATAACGGCCATTTATTTCATAACCATTGCTTTTTTCATTTTCTTCCTCTTCTTCTTCATCCATATATCCATCATCTTTATCATAATACTCTCCATCTACATAATAGCTTAAAAGTGATGGAAGATTTTTCATAACACTGTAATCCTCTATCAGTTCATTATCTTCAAAGTCTGCCTCTTCAAGCTTGTCTAAATATTCCATTGGAGATATATCTCTCACACTTGTTCCCTCTAAAGACAGATATTTAAGCGATGGAAGATTTCTTAAAAATCCAATATCCCTTACACTTGTTCCTGTCAAAATCAAATCAGTCAATTCAGGCATTCCTTTTAAAAAATAAAAATCATCTATCTCAGTATCATAAAAATCCAGCTCCTCTAAATTTTGAAAATAATTAACTAGCATATAAAAAGATTTACATTTAGAAAGCATCAATGATTTTAATTTCCCACATTTATATATAACATCTAAGTCTTTTAGCTCGTAAGTTCCCTCATGTTTATCTATATACAAATCTTCTAAATTAGGCAGCATCTCTAAATCCTTCAATGAAATACTGTCTCCGCTAACCCAAATGGTTAAGCTCTTTATCTTGCTCAAAGATGTTTCACTCATGAAAAATGAGCTCTTATTTTTACAGGCTTTTTTTATATCCTTCTCAATAAATTTCACTATAATCTCCCCCAATAATTAAAAGTTTCTATTTCCCTTATATCATATTTCATATACTTTTTCAATTAAGTTTTCCTTCTCTCCTTTAGCAGCTATGATATATTTATAATTTTAAAGGTAATGTAACTCTTAATATAAATTTTTTTAGTTTTCATAAAAAAAGGAATCCTGTCAACATACAGAATAATATAATATAAGAAAATGAAGATGAAAAGATACATTTTCTATAATTAGTGAAAAATCACAGGAGATGATATATATGATAAAAAAATTACCAGTGGAAAAAATGGGTGAATCTAATCTTGGATGGCTGAGAAGTAAATTCCACTTCTCTTTTGCAGAATATTTTAATGAAGAAAATATAAACTTTGGTGTATTAAGAGTAATTAATGATGACCTTATTTCAGCAAATACAGGTTTTGATACTCACCCTCACAGAGACATGGAGATAATTACTTATGTAGTGCATGGATACCTTACTCATAAAGACAGCATGGGAAATGAATCTACTCTTTCAAGAGGACAGGTACAATACATGAGTGCGGGAACTGGAGTAAGACACTCTGAGTACAATAATCATTCTGAAGAACTTAGACTGCTTCAAATATGGGTGCTTCCTGATAGAAAAGGGCATACTCCCAACTATGGAGAATATAAATTTGGATGGGATGAAAGAAAAAATAAATTTTTACATTTTGTTTCAAGCAAATCTGGAGATGCTCCAATAAAAATTAATCAGGATATTAATTTCTATGCTTTGGAACTTGATGATGGAAAAGAGGAAAAATTTGAAGTAAAACCTAAAAGACAGGCTTATGTTGTACAGATAGAAGGTAAATCTTCTGTAAATGGTTTAGAACTTAATACAAAAGATGGGCTGGAAACTATTGGAGAAAGCTTGAAAATTAAGGCTGTTGGAAAATCTCATATACTTATTATTGAAATGCAGGAAAGAGAAGATTTAAAATAATAATTTCCTTTTTTAAGGCAGTTGAAAGACTGCCTTTTTTAATGTATAATGATACTTAAGATTTATTGATCATCATATTTACAAAGGGGGAGGATTTGATGTTTCAATTATTAAAAAAAATGTTTTGGGTAGAGTATATGCTCAAGCCTGAACAAATACTGGGAGATATACCCACTACCAAAGAAGTTTACAAGACTTCTTTTAATATTTCATGGCCTTGTGCACTGGAAACTGTTCTGGTCAGCCTTGTAGGATCTATCGATATAATGATGGTGGGAGGGCTTGGAGCTCATGCCATTGCTGCTGTCGGTCTTACCAATCAGCCTAAGTTTATACTTCTTGCTATGATTTTCTCATTAAATGTTGGAGTTACTGCTATTGTTGCAAGGAGAAAAGGGGAGCAGGATTATCATGGTGCCAACAGCTGTCTCAGACAGTCAATTATATTATCTCTAGGTATTTCAATGATAATGGCTTTTCTAGGTTACTTTTTCGCTTATGAGATACTGGAATTTGCTGGAGCTGGAGATGATGTAATCCTTGAATCTGTAGCATATTATAAAATTCTCATGGTGAGCATAGTTTTTACAGCTTTAAGTCTTACTATAAATGCTGCTCAAAGGGGAGTGGGAAATACAAGAATATCTATGAAAACCAATGTTACTGCCAACATCTTTAACCTTATATTCAATTATCTCCTTATCAATGGAATATGGATATTTCCTAGATTAGAAGTCAGAGGTGCTGCTATTGCAACTACTATTGGAAGTATAATTGGATGTCTTATGTCTATCCTTTCTCTTTATCATAATACTAATTTTCTTGAAATGAAAGCTAAAGCCAGCTGGAAATTCGATAAAAAAACAATGAAAGCTTTTTTGAATATCAGTGGAAGCTCTGTTGTGGAGCAGGTATTTATGCGGATTGGATTCTTCTCTTTCGCTAAAATAGTTGCAGCTCTTGGAACTATTGCCTTTGCTACCCACCAGATATGTATGAATATTATAAACCTTTCTTTCTGTTTTGGAGACGGATTGGGAGTTGCAGCCTCTTCGCTTGTAGGTCAGAACTTAGGTGCAAGAAGGCCGGATAAAGCTATAATATATGGAAAAACTGGTCAGAGAATGTCATTTATAGTTTCAACAGCACTGTTCCTGTTTTTCTTTTTTGGAAGAAGATTCCTCATTACTTTATTCAATTCAGAAGAACATATAGTTTCTCTTGGAGCAGTAATCATGATAATAATTGCTTTTACAACTCATGTTCAGACTTCACAGACTGTTTATCTCGGGTGTCTTCGTGGAGCTGGAGATACTAAATTTGTTGCTCTGATATCATTTATAAGTGTCGCTGCTGTAAGACCTATCTTAGCATGGGTGTTATGCTTCCCTATGAATATGGGATTGATTGGAGCATGGGTAGCTCTCTTTGCAGATCAGACAATAAGATATATTTTAAGTAAAATGCGTTTTAACAGTGGCTACTGGACAAAAATTGAGATATAATTTTATTAAATTAAATAATAATTTCTAATTAAATAATGATTTCAAACATAAATTTTTAAATTAAAAATAAAGAATCAAAAAAGGGAAACTAAAAACCTAAATTAATTTTAGAAGTTTAGCTGTCCCTTTTTATTTTTCACTATTAAATATCTCAATAAGTTTTTATATAAATTAATACTTCTCTGTATAGTTTTCAATATAATTAATTTTCCTCTTCCATTTTATGCTCTTTAATCAGTACACTTGCCCAATTAAAAAGTTCCTCTGAAAAGTTTAAAAATTTCTCTTTTGTAGTATTTTCCAGCTCTTTTATCTCCATGTATATTTCTAAAATTTTTCTGTCCTGCTCTGATAATTTTGGCAATAAATCTGCTTTTTTCTTAATATATCTTCCTGTTTCATAATAATATTTGGCCTGCAACACAAAAGAAGCTCCTTTATATAGTGAAAATAGTATTTCTAAATCTTTTTCATGAATGATATTATGCCCGCACACATGATATATATTACACGAACCAACTAATATTGCTCTTCTTATATCGCTTTTTTTAATTGTTGGTAAAATAAAATCTAAGTTTCCAACTAAAGGTTCTGTATCATAATAAAATTGAAATACATCAGCTTTTTCCCAACAGCTCAATTCTTCCTTTCCTGAAATAAATCCACAGATTTTTTCTCTGTCCTCCATTTTAGAAATAATTTCATCATATTTTTCCAGATCCTTCATTCCTAATTTATCAAGAATTACAACTACATCTATATCACTTTCTTTAGAAGCTTCCCCTCTTCCATGACTTCCTTGCAGTCCAATAAATTCTATTCTCTCTCCAAATCCCTTCTTTATTTCCTCTACAAAATTTTCCAACCAGCCTTTTTTAATTAAAAATGTCATATTACACTTCCCCTTTCTGACTATTGTGAATCCCTCACCACTTAAAATCACTTCATAATTTTTATTCCAGCTTATTATGTTAAAATGATTTCACTCAAAGTCTATCCCAGTTTTTTTGTATATATCTATAAAATGTCCTAATGGACCAACCCCACTCCCTATAGAAAAAGAATCTTTTATTGCCTGTGTTATATATTCTTTTCCTCCTCTTACACTCTCCTCAATAGAATTCCCTTTAGCCAATAGAGAAGCTATTGCTGATGAAAGAGTACATCCTGTACCATGTGTATTTACTGCATCTATTCTTGTTCCAAAATATTTGATTATTTCTCCGTTTTCCATAAGAAGAATATCAGTACAATTATCTTCCCTATGTCCACCTTTCACAAGAACATTCTTCACTCCAAATTTCTGTATTCTTTTTGCAGCCTCTATTATATCCTCTTCATTGTTTATCTTCATAGAAGCTAATACTTCTGCTTCTGGAATGTTGGGAGTTACCAATGTTCCTATTCCTATAAATCTCTGCATCTCTGTAAAAGCTTCCTCTTTCAATAATTTATATTTATTTTTTGATAGCATCACTGGATCAATAACTATATTTTCTGCCTTGTACTTTTTTAAAGAATCTGTAACAGTTTTTATTATCTCTATACCTGAAAGCATTCCTATTTTTACACTGTCCACTTTTATATCTTCAAATATAGCTTTAAGCTGTTCTTCAACTATATCTTTCGGCATTTCAAATACTCCAGATACACCCAGTGTATTTTGAGCTGTTACGGCAGTTATTACACTCATTCCATAAACTCCCATAGCACTCATGGTTTTAATATCAGCTTGTATTCCAGCTCCGCCGCAGCTGTCTGACCCTGCTATTGTCAATACTTTCTTCATTCTTCCTCCAAAAAAACAATAAAAAATGGTCAGCACTAAATAAGAATAACAAAAGAAATTAAATATAATTTACCTTTAAGTTACCTTGTCTGACCACCTTCTTTTTATTCACCTATTTTTATCATATAATTTCCATTGTAATGAATTTCATCTACAACTATTTCTTCATGTATAGGTCTTTTTTCATCAAAACTTCCATTTTTTTTGAAAAATTCATTAATGTTCTTTACATCTTCTGGTGTTAAGAAAAATATCATAACACAGTTCATTATTTCAAAAAATCTATATCTGTCTTCTGGCACAGGCTGTTCTCTGTCCCATACTTCACAAAATTTTGCAAAATTCTCTGATGCCATTTGTCCTCCTAAAACTCTTTCTTTAATTTTAAAACTACAGGGCAGTGATCTGAACCTAGAGTTTCATTATGAATCTCTGCTCCCTCCATGATATCTTTTAATCTTTCTGAAACAACAAAATAGTCGATTCTCCATCCAGCATTATTTTTTCTGGCATTAAATCTATACGACCACCAAGAGTATGCTCCAGTTAGTTCAGGATAAAAATGTCTGAAACTGTCCACAAATCCATTTTTCAACAGCTCTGTAAATTTCGCTCTTTCTTCATCAGAAAATCCAGCATTTTTTCTATTTGATTTTGGATTCTTCAAATCTATCTCTTGATGAGCTACATTTAAGTCTCCACATATGATAACTGGTTTTAATTTATCCAGCTTCATCACATAATTTCTAAATTCATCTTCCCAGCTCATTCTATAGCTAAGTCTGGCTAATTCTTCCTGAGAGTTGGGAGTATAAACAGTTATCATATAAAAATCATCATATTCAAGAGTTATAACTCTTCCCTCTTTGTCGTGCTCCTCTATTCCCAAACCATAAGATACCTCTATTGGTTTTTTCTTCGTGAATATAGCAGTTCCTGAATAACCTTTTTTCTCAGCATAATTCCAATATTGATGATATCCCTCTAATTCAAGTTCTATCTGTCCTTCTTGTAATTTTGTTTCCTGAACACAAAAAATATCTGCATTTTCATTTTTAAAATAATCTAAGAAACCTTTCTGCACTGCTGCTCTTAAACCATTTACATTCCATGAAATTAATTTCATATCAGTCTCCTTCCAACTTTTTTGCTCTATTTAATTATATCATAAAGTCCGTTTATATTTCAATTTATTAATTTAAATCAATATAAAATGCTCTATTGACAAATGAAGAAGTATATTGTAATAAATTACTAGCATTAATATCATATTTACTGGAGGATTCTTATGAAAAATTTAAAAAGTATCATTGATACTTTGAACTCAGAGGATGAAAATAATGAGGTAATTAAAGAAGTTCTTGAAATTCTTTTAGCCTTTTCCAATTTAAAAATATCTGTTATGGAAAAAGAGATTAAAGAAAATTTAATTTCTGGAACTTTTATAGGTTCTGACTTTAAAGTTCCCATTTCACACATTCTCTCAACATATTCTGGACAGATAGTTAAAAATTCAGAAAATGAAAATACTATTATTGATAATGTTTTTGCCTCTTTAGCTGAGGTATTTTATTGTAATAAAGATATGATAGACAGCATAATGAAAAATGTAGAAAAAAAATTAATCGAATTCATACAGGAAGAAGATAAAGAAATCAAATTTTCTTTTCTAGTTTTAGAAAATATAAATATTGTGAGATATGACTTAACTTTTTATATCAAATCTTTAAAGTCTAAAAAAATCAGAGAGAAAGTTCAAAGCAACTTATCATATTTTGTTGTAAAATCATCTGTTAATGTAAGGCAGCTGCCTTTTAATGATTTTTCTGCTCTCTGTATAGAAGTATTGACAAAATATTTTGGTGAGGATCAAAATAAAATTAGAACTAACTTAGCTGAAATGAGAGATGCTTATTCTATTATTAATTTATCGTAAACCTCTCAACATTTAAAATTACTTTGTCAAAATCTTTATCATTAACCTCTTGATATTTTCTTATCTCTAAAAAAAGATAACTTGATTTTACTATTTTCATAAAATATGATACAATAAAGTTAAATACACTTTTAAGAGGTTATATATGAAAAAAGATAGAGTTGTTCTCCATTATGATATGGATTCTTATTACGCTTCAATTGAAATAAGAGACAATCCCAGATTACTTAATAAACCTTTAGTTGTTGGAGGAAGTATAGTGACAACTGCCAGCTATGAAGCTAGAAAATTCGGCATACACTCTGCCATGAAGGTTTCTGATGCAAAAAAACTTTGTCCTTCTCTTTTGGTTGTTCCACCAAATAAAGAAAAATATAGTGAGATATCAAGAAAGATTCACAGCCTTGTTCTTCGCCTCACTCATAAAATAGAATTTATTGCTTTAGATGAGGGATATATAGATGTGTCTGATATTATAGACCTGTATCCCTCTAAAGAATTTTTTGCTAAAAAATTTAGAGAAAGAATCAAATACCACACTGGACTCACATGTTCCATTGGAATAGGCTTTAATAAGCTCAGTGCAAAACTTGCCAGCAATATAAATAAACCCTCTGGACAATACATTTTTACTTCTCCATTGGATTTTACAAAATATATTTCTGATAAAAATATTGGAATAATTCCTGGAGTAGGAAAAAAACTCTCTGCTCTATTAGCAAAAGATTCTATATTAAAAGTAAAGGATATCTATCCATACTCTTTAGCTTTCCTTTGCTCCTCATATGGAAAATCTCGTGGAGAACTTTTGTATTCAGCTTCCAGAGGTATAGACTACAGAGAAGTTGAGTATAAGAAACCTACTCATTCTATTGGAAATGAAAATACCTTCAAATATCCTTTAAATACAGAGTTAGAAATAAGAAGAGAATTTGATGATCTTTTTGAGCATTCATATAGACGGCTTCTAAAAGATGAATTTATAAGTAAAACTGTTATATTAAAAATTCGTTTTTCTTCCAATGAAACTATTACAAGATCAAAAACTTTAGAAATCCCTACTGACTCACATGAAAAACTAAAAAAAGTTTCAGATGATCTTTTGGAAAATGTTGATTTAAAAGATAGTATAAGGCTTTTAGGCGTTTCTTTTGGAAATTTAACAAAAAAATCTGTCAGACAACTAGCTTTTTTCTAAAAAAATAGGGTATAATAAAAGCATATAAAAAAATATTTTATGGAGGTCTCATGAATATTAACTTTAAACTAGGGAGTAGTACAGGCAAAGCAGGTATTTTAAGTATAGAGTGCCAGAAATTAAATATTCCTTGTGTGATTGTTGTTTTTAGAAATGTGCTTAATTACCCTAACTCTGTTCAAATTTTTAAACTCAAATCTAAACCTAAGGATGAATCTGCTGAAATCAAAGCTGTTGAAGAAATCTGCAAAGTTGCTGATAAATACGCTATAACTCTTGTCATGAAACTTGCTCTTAGAAATAGAAAACACCTCATAGAAACTTTTGCTAAATTTGGTTTTAAAACTAAAAAATCTTGGTTAGGGAATTGTCCTGAATTGATAAGAGAGCATCATTCTTTAGATTAATTTTTTTACTTTCACAATTAATCTTTTTAATCTGCTTTTTTATCTTTTTTATATATATAAACTATTATTTTTGTATATTTTTTATTTGTTTTAAGCTTATATTTTCATACTATTATTTATCCACAAATATTAAAGTTATTTTTTTTGATACTATTATTATTCTTTAAATCTTTTCTTTAATTACACGAAGAAATAAAAGGTTGCATTTTAGGGTAGTTTTTAGTTATAATTAGTTAAACTTGTTTGAGGTGATTAAAAATGTTTAGAAGTCTTATAATATTTGCTTTGACATTTTTACTTGTTGTTTTTGGCTTAGAATATTTAATGCCACCTTTTGGAACGATAGTATATCTTAATCCAGTAGAAATAGTTGGGTCTATTACTTATTCAATAGCTTATGTAACAGGAATGAGTGTAAAGCTCTCAATGTTTTTAGCTATAGCTTTTATCTCTATTATTCCTTTAATTGTAGTAATAGCAGTTAATAGAATTTGCAAAAAAAAGAAAAAAAGAAGATTTTAATACGTTTTTTCCGCCTTTCATTATTTGAAAGGCTATTTTTTTACATAAAAAAAGGGTACTTCATAAGTACCAGTAATTTTAGATTTTTTTTGCTTTATTAATTATACAAAGCTTTTTACATTCAAATTTCTAAAATTTGCTTTAACTTTGAATTACCCTCTTTATTTTTTATAGTATATGTATTGATTCAACATCTAATGAAAAATCAAGTTCTGAATCTAAAGCATAACTTTTTTTACCCCTTGGATTACTTACTGATATTTCCACTTTTAAATCCTGAAACATTACTTCATATTCATGATAAGCTCCCATGAACATACTTTTTGTTACTCTTCCTTTAAAATCATCTTTAGATATGATAATACTTTCAGGTCTTGCTACTATTTTTATCTCATCACCTATATTATGATTTACCTTCTGCGGTACTTCATATCTGACTCCATATACATCTATTGTACATTTATTGTCAGTTTTATATACCAGTTTTCCAGTAAATATATTTGCTCTTCCTATAAAGTTGGCAACAAATTCATTTACAGGGTTTTGATATACTTCAATAGGTGACCCTGCCTGTTGTATTCTTCCTTCTTTCATTATTATAACTTTGTCAGCAAGCCCCATAGCTTCTGCCTGATCATGCGTTACATAGATTGAAGTTATTCCTACCTGCTGCTGAATCTTTCTGATTTCATCTCTCATATGTATTCTCAGCTTAGCATCTAGGTTAGACAGAGGCTCATCAAATAAAAGAACTCCAGGTTCCATTACCAATGCTCTGGCAAGTGAAACTCTCTGCTGCTGTCCTCCAGACATCTGTGAAGGAACTCTTTCAGCAAAATCTTCCATATTCATCATTTTTAATATTCTATGAACTCTTTCATCTACCTCGCTCTTCGGCAGTTTTTGGAGTTTCAATCCATAAGCAATATTATCATATACATTCATATGAGGAAACAGAGCATAGTTTTGGAAAACCATTGCTGTATCTCTTTTGTCTGGAGTGATTCTTTCTACATTTTCATCTCCTATGTAGATATGCCCCTCTGTAGGAACTTCAAATCCTGCCAGCATTCTCAATATAGTAGTCTTTCCACATCCGCTTGGTCCTAAAAGGCAAACGAACTCTCCAGCCTTTATATCAAGATTGAGATCAGCAACTGCCTGAACTCTTCTGTTATCTCCTGTTAAAAATGTTTTATTTATATTTTCAAATTTTACTCTTTTAGCTCCCATAACTCTCTCCTTACTATTCTGAAATACTATCTATTCCCATTTTTTTCAATATGTATGTCATTATTCCTATTACGAAAAATACTATGATGATAAGTATAGTACAATAAGCTGAAGCTACTCCTATCTTACCAACATCTATCTGATTCATGATAGCAACTGTCAATAGATTATACTTAGCAGAAACTAAGAAGATAATCGTACTTACCAAAGTCATACTTCTAACAAAAGCATAAACCAAACCGCTGAAAAAAGCAGGTTTTATCATTGGAAGAGTTACAGAAGTAAATACCTTTTTACTATTTGCTCCTAATACAGTGGCAGCTTCTTCAATAGATGGATCTATCTGCTGAAGGGCAGCTATTCCTGATCTTATTCCTATAGGCATATTTCTCATTATGAATGCTATTATCAAAATAGTTGCTGTACCTGTAAGAACTAAAGGTTTTGTATTAAATGTAATAATATATCCAAGTCCTACAATTGTTCCCGGTATAGCAATAGCCATCATAGTAATAAATTCAATAAATCCTTTTCCTAAGAATTTTTTTCTAACTATAAGGAAGGCTATTATCATAGCTAATATCCCTGTAATAGGTGTAGATATTATAGAAAGGAATGTTGTATCCCATATCGGCTTCATTCCTAAAGCAAATACATATTTATAGTGTTCCAGAGAAAAATCATATTTTACTCCCCAAAGCCTTACGAATGAACCTATTGGTATCATTATATACATAAGAAATACCCAGAAAGTAAGAAATGCCATAACAATAAAAATCGGCATTGTTATATTTTTTTCACTGATTTTTTCTCTTTCTCTTGAAACTTTTCCTGTAACTGTAACATAAGATTTTTTACTGATATAGTATTTTTGTGTTACAAATATTGAAATAGACATAAGTATCAAAACAACTGCAAGAGCTGTTGCACTTCCCATATCATAATTTCCTATCCCTTGAAGATATATCTGAACTGCTACTGTTGTAAAGTTTCCACCTATTACCATTGGATTTCCAAAATCAGCTATTGCCTGTATAAATATTACAAGAATAGCATTTGCCAATCCCGGTATCATTAAAGGAAATGTTATAGTTCTGAAAACATCCCATCTTGAAGCTCCCAAATCTCTTGAAGCCTCTTCTACAGAAGGATCTATTTTTTGCAGTAGTCCTACCAGCATCAGATATGCAACTGGGAAGAATGTCAATACCTGTACTAAAACCAGCCCATGAAATCCATATATTTCAGCATTTCTTATTCCTAGTAAATTTCTAGTTATAAAGCCTCTTCTCCCTAACAAAAGTATAGCTGATAAAGCTATAACAAATGGAGGGGATACTATTGGAAGTATAGCAATAGAACTGAAAAATTTTCTAAATGGCAGCTTCACATAAGTCATTCCATATGCAAAGAAAAATCCAATAGCTGTAGATATTACAGAAGTCACTACTCCTAATTTTAAGGTATTCAATATTATAATAAAGTTTTCCTGCATTGCTTTTATATTCTTATAATGAATTAATGAAAACTCCCCTTTATATGTAAAACTTTCCTTCAAAATATTATACATAGGGAAAAGTATAAACATTATAAGAATAACTAAAATAAATGTTATTGTTGAAAATAGTATTGGATCATTGAATATTTTTTTCATATTCTTTAATTCCGTATTAATTTTAAGTTGTAAATTCGACATATGATTCCACCTTTACTATTTTGTAGGTGCTGTTGTTTTTGTTGCAGTACTGAATTTATCTAATAAATCTTTTCTGTTTTTTCCAGCCCAGTCAAAATTATAGTCTATTAGTTTTGTTCCAGCAATTTCTTTTACATCTTCTGGAGCATTTGCAGTTTGATTAGTCAAGAATTGGTATGAACCAACTGTCTGTCCTAATTCTTGTGCTTTTTTAGAAAGTGCCCAGTCTACAAACTTTTTAGCTGATGCTTGATCTGGACCATTTTTAAGAATTGCAACTCCACCTATTTCAAATCCTGTTCCCTCTTCTGGAGCAGAGATTATAATATCTTCATATCCTTCTTTTCTATATTTTATAGCATCATGAAGGAATGTAATTCCAATAGCTGTTTCTCCTAATCCTACCATTCTTCCTGGTGCAGTTCCAGATTTAGTATATTGTCTTACCTGCTCATTTAATTTCTGCATATAAGCCATTCCATCTTTTTCACCTTTTAATTGAATGATAGTTGCAAGCATTGTAAATGCAGTTCCAGATGATCCTGGGTGAGCTGTAACTATTTCTCCTTTATATTCAGGTTTTAAAAGATCAGCCCAAGATTTAGGCATTTCAGCTCCTATTTCCTCTAGTACTTCTTTGTTTCCTACAAATCCAAGGTATCCTACATATATTCCTGTCCAGATTCCATTTGGATCTTTAAATTTATCAGGAATATCCTTAGCCACTGGCGATATATATGGTTCCACAAGGTTTTCCTCATTAGCTGCAACAAAGGCATCTATCGGACCTCCAAACCACACAGAAGCCGTCATATTATCTTTTTCTGCTCTTATTCTAGCTAATGTTTCTCCACTGCTCATTCTTACAAATTCAGTTTTTATTCCTGTTTCTTTTTCAAATTCTTTTACTGCTGCTATTGCATGATCTTCCATCAATCCAGCATAAATAAGCAGATGACCTGTTTCCTTTTCTCCTGCTGCAAAAATCGTTGTTAAAGAGAGTAAAAAAGTAGCTACTATTGTTGATAATCTTTTCATAAAATTAAACCTCCTCAATGATTTTAGTCTGTTTCTAGTGTATTTTCACTTAATTCCTTTCTGATGTTACCAGAAATAAATTAAAATTTATTTTGAATCGATTTTTCTATAATTTTCAATTTATCTAGAAGCTTTCCTTTAAAATAATTCTTTCTATTTTTCTTTTGCTCTATCTACCAACAGTTTAAAGATTCCTAAGAACTCATTATATCTATTTACAAGGTTCTCTGGATGCCATTGTATTCCCAATACAAATCTTTCATTCATATCCACAGTTTCAAATGCCTCTACTATTCCTTCACAAGAAAAAGCAGTAGCTTTTAACCCTCTTCCTAATTTTTTTACTGCCTGGTGATGAAAAGAGTTCACATATATTTTTTCATCTCCAAAAATATCATGAAGAACACTTTCTTTCTTTATACTTACACTATGGAATAATTCATCTCTGCTAATCTGAGATGGATGATGCCCCATGGCAGACTGCACCTGTGTATCTATATCCTGATAGAGAGTTCCATCAAAAGCTACATTTATCAACTGATGTCCTCTGCATATTCCCAATACTGGTATTTTTCTTTTAACTGCCTCTTCCAGTAATTCAAACTCCATTATATCTCTTTTTGTATCTATTCCCGGAATTTGAAGCCCTGGGTCTTCTCCATAAAATCTAGGCGCTACATCTGCTCCTCCACTGAATATTATTCCATCTAAACGATAATCTTCTAAATACTCTTTTGCTACTCCTTCTGGTACTATTGGAATAAAAAGTGGAAGCCCTCCAGCTGCAAGCACTGCTTCTGCATATCCGTAATTTATAGAATTGTACTCTCCCTTTTCTCTCATCTCTCTAAATGTAGTTATTCCTATTATTGGTCTCAATTATTTTTCCTCCTCAACATCTCTTTGTTCTATTACATTCTACTATATAATATACTCTTTAGCGAAAGTTTTTACAACCTGCAATTATAAATTATCAGAAATCTCTTTTTTTAAAATATCCTGTATTTTTAAAATACTATATTTTTCATAAAAAAACAAACAAATTTTTTTTACCTTTTTAAAATTTCTCTGATATAGTCTGTAAATTACAGCACAATTATTCTGACATATAAAAAATAAATTAATTGTATATTTGGGTAATATATCTTTTTATTTTCCAAGTTAAAAATTGTATTTTATCAAATAATATTCTTTAAGATGTGATACTTTATAACATGGCTTTTTATCTATACTTGGTTGGAAAAAATCCATTAAATATGCTATAATTAGAATGTTAGAAAAGAATAAGGAATTATTAAAGTCTGAATTTATGACCATTGAATAGTAACCTTTGGGGTTTTTAAATTTTAAAACTCCTTTTCAATCTCCTTTTTATCCATTCATTGAATAGTAACCTTTGGGGTTTTTAAATTAAAATACATGGAAAATATTTATGAATTAAAAAATAATTGAATAGTAACCTTTGGGGTTTTTAAATCAAGCAATTAAAAAACAAATTAAATCTTTATTAGGATTGAATAGTAACCTTTGGGGTTTTTAAATCTCAAAGGATAGACTCCACGCTTTTTTTCAACTGTTATTGAATAGTAACCTTTGGGGTTTTTAAATGAAGCTTTATGAATTTAGTATCTACTCCCTTAAATCATTGAATAGTAACCTTTGGGGTTTTTAAATTCAGAGGAGATGCAGGAATTACTAGAAATAGCTTCAGTATTGAATAGTAACCTTTGGGGTTTTTAAATTTGTTATCTTAATACTTCCATCTTCATTATAATGCAATTGAATAGTAACCTGATAAGTTTTTAAATATAGATCAAACTTTGAGAATAAGAGATCAATTTAGAATTGAATATCAACTGATAAGTTTTTAAATGAAGTTGGGATGACCATAGCTGCAAGAGTTAAGCAATTGAATATCAACTGATAAGTTTTTAAATGAAGGAACTAAAATAGTAGGGAGAAATCCTAGAAATTATTGAATATCAACTGATAAGTTTTTAAATAGTTCAAGTTCTCCAGTAAGTATATTGTAGCCTTTATTGAATATCAACTTTTAAATGGAGAAGGGGCAAGGGTGATGATGGATACTAACCCTATTGAATATCAACTGATAAGTTTTTAAATGCATTAGTTGGTAAAACTTTAAAATTAACTTCAGTATTGAATATCAACTCATAAGTTTTTAAACAGATATAGCATGATTCCAAGTTATGTAATAACTCATTGAATATCAACTGATAAGTTTTTAAATACCTTAGAAGAATCAAAAATTTTCTTAGTCTCTTTAAATTGAATATCAACTCATAAGTTTTTAAATGATCAAGAAAGATTAAATAAAGTTGGAATTATGACTAATTGAATATCAACTCATAAGTTTTCTCCCTTTTTCAAATAAAAAAGAGAAGAACTGGATATTAGCTCATGACATTTTGCTATATCTACAACTTCTCTAAAATTTCAAATTCTTATTTTATTACATTCTTAATATTAATTATTAATTACTTATTGAATAAAATATCAAGCTCCATTAATAAGTCATTATATCTTTTTAATTCATGATTTTTTACCAGAATTAATGGGTTATAAATACAATGCTGAAGTACATCTGCATCTTTTAATAATTCATCATATTCTGAATCTATCCTTTCCTTATTACTATGGTTGTGAATAGCTGTACAGATTATATCAATTTCTGTAGAAGTTGCCACCTGTAATTTTTCTAATATTTCACGAGCCATAATTGCTCCTTTTTGTCCATGATCTTTTGAATATTCAAATTTATAAGTATATATATCATGTAACATTCCAGCCATAATTGCAATCTCTTGATTAAGATTACGTTTTTTAGCAAGTATTACACTTAATTGAGCTACGCCATAAAGATGTATATATCCATTTCGCCTTTCCATAATATTTTTATTATTCAGTAATACTTCATCAATATATCCCCTAATCTTTTCAATTCTATCCATAAACAACTCCTTCTTTACTTTTAAGTTTATTATAACATATGAAAGTATTTTGATATTGTTAAGCCAGTTTCAGTTCCTAATGTATAAATCTTAAATTTTTTATTATAAAAGAATATTTACTTAGGAAATTTATATTCTGTTTTTTAAATTTCTTGTATTTAATCTTCCAAAAAGTTATAATATCTTTACAGCAATACATCATCAAAGGAGGAATTAGTATGACTTTATTAAAAAAATTTAAAGATAAAAAAGTTCATATAATCTTAAATACAACTGATAAAATTAGTTTTGATGGAAAAATAATTGATGAATTTGATAATTTTATTGAAGTCATTACTGATTATTCTCAATATGCTAATCATCAACAGCATATTTTAAATAAAAATCTTATTCTTCAAATTTATGAATACAAAGAAGAATATTAATTTTAAGGCGATTTATTCGCCTTTTTTATATATTGTTAAACCCTTTATCTAAAATAACTATACTGCCTATATGCCAATTTATTTATTCTACAGATAGTTATTTTTTAGTTGGAAGCAAGAAAAAAATTTTATAAAACATAAATATGATATTAAACACACATTCCCGCTTTTACTCATATGCAGGTAAAAAAATTGTTGAAATGTTGCAGAAATTATGATATTATTTTTATGCAGATTTTTTAAGAAACATAGAGGGAATATTGCAAAATATTTCAAATGCATAATGAATGCATATATCTCACAAAGTCATTAAATTAATTAAAAATAAATTACTCATATATCCCTGTAATATGGTCAGGAGTCTCTACGGGTTGCCACTTAACAAGCCGCTATGAGTGAATTTAATAGTCCTTCTTTTAGTATTATTATAGGATTATTTTCTTTCACATTATAGTTTTTGAGAAAGGAAATGGTCTTTTTTTATTTCCCTGCCCTTCTTTCCTATTCCAAAGATCTATGAAGTAAAATCTTGGAGGTATTTAAAAAAATGAGAAACACATCACCATACGATCTTGATGGTATCCCTGTTCTAAGAGAGGCAATTCCTCTTGGGCTTCAACACATTCTTGCTATGTTTGTAAGTAACATCACTCCATTAATTATTGTAGCTGGGGCTATGAAAATGCCAAGTGAAACTAAAACTTTCCTTATTCAATGTACTATGCTTGTAGCTGGAGTAAATACTTTGATTCAGGCATATCGTATCGGACCTATAGGAGCAAGACTTCCTATTGTTGTTGGTACAAGCTTTGCTTTTGTTCCTGTTGCACTGTCTATTGGAAGTAAATATGGATATGAAGGTATCCTTGGAGCTGCTTTGGTAGGTGCTGTATTCGAGATATTTATTGGTGCTATTATAAAGAAAATAAGAAGATACTTTCCACCAGTAGTAACTGGAGTAATAGTTCTGTCTATTGGTCTTTCTCTTTTACCAGTTGGAGTAAGCAACTTTGCTGGTGGAGTTGGAGCTGCTGATTTTGGTTCTTTCCCAAATCTTTTCATAGGTATGGTAGTTCTTATAACAGTAATATTCTTTAAGCAGTTTACTAAAGGTATCACAAGTACAGGTTCTATATTTGTAGGAACAGTTGTTGGATTTATTGTTGCATTCTTTATGGGTAAAGTTGATCTTACTCCAGTAAGAAATGCTGCATTTATGAGTTTCCCTAGACCTTTTACTTATGGACTTGCTTTCCATGCTGATGCATGTCTTGCAATGATTATGATGTTTATTGTTTCTGCTGTTGAAACAGTTGGAGATATGTCTGGAGTTACAATGGGTGGAGCTAATAGAGAAGTTACTGATAAAGAGCTTTCTGGTGGTATATTAGCTGATGGATTTGGAAGTGCACTTGCTTCTGTATTCTCTGTACTGCCTACTACATCTTTCAGTCAAAATACAGGTATAGTTGCAATGACTGGTATCATGAGCAGATTTGTTGTTGGTACTGGTGCTGCTTTCTTAGTTGCTGGAGCTTTCTTCCCCAAAATTGGTGCTGTTCTTTCAATAGTTCCTGCTAGTGTTCTTGGTGGAAGTTTAGTAATGATTTTTGCTATGATATCTATAAGTGGTATCAATCTTATTACTAAAGAGCCTCTTGTAGGTAGAAATGCAGTTATTTTATCTGTATCTTTAGGATTAGGTTATGGACTTGGAAGTGTTCCTGCTGCTCTTAAATATTTCCCAGCAAGTATCCAACTTATATTTGGTGGTTCTGGAATTGTTGTTTCTGGTTCTATTGCAGTTCTTCTTAACATCATTCTGCCTTTAGATGAGAAAGTTAAAAAAACATTAAAAGGTGAAAAAGTTTCTCAATAAAACAAATAAATTACCACACAGCAGAGCAGGTGTATAAGCTGTCTTCTTTTGAGGATTTCTTATTGATACTCTGCTGTCTTTTCGTGGTATAATATAAATAATATAATAACACAGGAGGTAAAACTTGTTTAGTTTTTCTAAATATTTTCCTGCTCAATCTTTGCAGGAAGCCTATGACGAACTTTTAAAAAGCAAAAAAAATATTATACTTGGGGGAACTTCTTATCTTAGAATGGAAAATACTTCATATAATACTGCTATAGATCTTTCTTCTCTTTCTCTTGATTACATCAAAGAAGAGGGAGAATATATTCATATTGGAGCTATGGTTTCATTCAGAGAGATAGAAACTAACCCTATTATCTTAAACCTATTTGATGGAATACTTTCAAAATCTGTAGAAAGTATAATAGGTGTTCAATTCAGAAATAATGTTACTGTTGGAGCTACTGTTTTTTCTAAATATGGTTTCTCTGATCTTATCCCTGCACTTTTATCTCTTGATACTGTTGTAGTTCTTTTCAATGGAGGAGAAATTTCTCTGGAGGAATATTTATCAACAGAAGGTAAGACAAGAGATATTTTAGTTGAAATAAAAATAAGAAAAGCTGCTGGAAAAGGAGCTTTCCAAAGCATCAGAAAAAGTAAAACTGACTATGCTATAACTAATACAGCTGTTACAAATGAAAATGGAAATTTTAGAATTGCCATTGGTGTAAGACCAGGAAAAGCTAAACTGGCTCATAAAGCAATGGAATTATTAAATAATTCTGACAATATCACTGATGAAGTTATTGATAGAGCATGCGCCCTTATAACTGAAGAAATTACTTTTGGTTCTAATATGAGAGGAAGCAGTGAATATAGAGCTGCAATATCTAAAGTTATGACTAAGAGAGCTATAAAGGAGGTATTATAATGCTTTTAACTTTAACAGTAAATGGACTAAAAAGAGAATTATTGATATCAGAGGATGAGTACCTTCTTGATACATTGAGAAAAGCTGGATATTTAAGTGTAAAAAGAGGATGTGACACTGGGTCTTGCGGACTTTGTACTGTCCTTGTTGATGATAAGCCCGTTCTTTCATGCAGTACACTAGCTGCCAGAATGAATAATAAAAAAATAACTACTATTGAGGGATGTCAGGAAGAAGCTGCAAAATTTGCTAATTTTATGGCAGATGAAGGAGCAGAGCAATGTGGTTACTGTGCTCCCGGATTTACTTTGACAGTTCTTGCTATGATGAAGGAATATAAAAATCCAACAGATGAAGAGATACTTCATTATTTAAATGGAAATCTATGCAGATGCAGTGGATATGTTTCACAGCTTAGAGCAATAAAAAACTTTATGGAGGCTGAGAAATCTAATGAAAATAGTAAATAAGTCTATAAAGAAAATAGATAGTATTGGAGTTATAACTGGAAGACCTCTATATACAGATGATTTAGTTATAAACAGCAACTCTCTTATTGTAAAACTTTTAAGATCACCTCATGCCTATGCAAAAATAATTGAGATCGATACAAGTATTGCCAAAAAAGTTCCTGGAGTAGAAGCTGTTTACACACACCATGATGTGCCAAATACTATGTTCACTCTTGCTGGGCAGTCTTATCCTGAACCATCTCCATATGACAGAAAAATACTTTCTGAATATGTGAGATATGTGGGAGATCCTGTTGCAATTATTGCTGCTGTTGATGAAAAAACTGCTGAAAAAGCAATGAAACTTATAAAAGTAAAATATGAAGTTCTTGAAGCTGTCGTTGATTATGAAAAAGCTCTAGACTCAGATATATTAGTTCATCCTGAAGATGTACATATAAACTTCCCAATAGGATTTGACAATAAAAGAAACCTTGCTTCTTCATATCTTGAAACTAAGGGAGATGTAGAAAAAGGATTTGAAGAAAGTGATGTAATCATAGAAAAAACTTACTATACTCAGCCTCAAATACATGCAATGATGGAAACTTACAGAACTGCATGCTATTTAGATGCTCATGGAAGATTAACTGTAGTTTCATCTACTCAAATTCCTTTCCATGTGAGAAGACATCTGGCTAGAGCTCTTGAAATGCCAAGCAGCAGAATAAGAGTTATCAAGCCTAAAATAGGTGGAGGTTTTGGAGGAAAGCAGACTTCTGTTTGTGAAATATACCCAGCTTTTGTTACTATGAAAACTGGAAAACCTTCTAAGATAATTTATTCAAGAAAAGAAACTCAAGCATACTCTAATACAAGACATGCTATGAGATTAAAAGTAAAAATTGGTTCAGATAAAGAAGGAAATATAAAAGCTATTGATATAAATGTTTTATCTAATACAGGAGCGTATGGAGAACATGCTCCAACTGTTACTTCTCTTGTAGTATATAAGACTTTCCCTTTATATGCTAAAGTCCCTATGAGATGTAAAGCTGATATAGTTTATTCTAATACTATGGTAGGTGCTGCATTCAGAGGATATGGAGCTACTCAGGGAACTTTTGCTGTGGAGTCTGCTGTCAATGAACTTGCTCACAAACTGGGAATAGACCCTACAGAAATCAGAATGAAAAATCTTGTAGATCACTCTGATAAAGTCAGTGGAGATATTAAAAAATGTATCTCTATTGGTAAGGAAGCTTTTGATTGGGAAAACAGAACTGTGAAAGATATGGGAAATGGAAAAGTAAGAGCCAGTGGAATGGCTGTTACAATGCAGGGATCAGGTATTGCTAATGTAGATACTGCCTCTGCCACTCTAAAACTTCATGACAGTGGAGATTACACACTTTATATGGGAGTTACTGACATGGGACAGGGATGTGATACTGTTCTTGCTCAAATGGCTTCTGAGATACTTGAAGTACCTGTAGAAAAAATTATAGTAAATACTGCTGATACTGATACTTCGCCATATGATCCAGGTGCTTACGCTTCAAGTGGTACTTATGTTACTGGAAACGCTGTAATTTTAGCTGCTGAAAAAATGAAAAAAGAAATTATGGACATGGCTTCTAAGTTAATGAATACTTCTGTTGAGGAATTAGAATATCTTGGAGAATCAGTACAGGATAAAAATGGAAATAAACTTTCTTTAAGAGATATTGGTGAAAGAGCTGTATCTTTTGAAGGTAAAAATCAGATTATTACTACTGCAACTTGGGGTGGAGCTACATCACCTCCTCCATTTATTGCAAGTTTTGCTGAAGTGGAAGTGGACACTCTCACTGGAAATACTGAAGTTATAGACTTTCTTTCTGTAGTGGACTGTGGTACTCCTATCAATCCTGCTCTGGCTCAGGTACAAGTAGAGGGAGGAATTGCTCAGGGTATTGGACTTGCTCTTTATGAAGATATCCAATTTGATGAAAAAGGTAAAGTTAAACATGATACACTTATGCAGTATAAGATTCCTTCAAGAAAAGATTTAGGAAATATAAATGTTATATTCAGTTATTCAAATGAACCTACTGGTCCATTTGGAGCTAAATCTATTGGTGAAGTAGTTATAAATACAGCTTCTCCAGCTATTGCTGATGCTATCTATAACGCAACAAAAGCTAGAGTAAGAAGTCTTCCAATTACAAGTGAAAAACTATTTTGGGAAATTCAATCAAAATAATTAAAATTTTGCTGGTTTTTTCTTGAAAATATGCTATTATATATCTTACTTACTATTAAATAAGCAATCATAATTTGTCGGAGGAATTTTTATATGAAATTATTAAAAGAATATATAGAGAAGAATGGTAAAGCCATTGGAACGAATATTCTAAAAGTAGATAGTTTTTTAAACCATCAAATAGACCCTAACCTAATGATGGCTATGGGAGAAGAATTTAAAAGAAGATTTGAAGATCAGGGAGTTAATAAAATACTTACTATAGAGGCTTCTGGAATTGCAATAGGACTGGCTGCTGCTTATGCCTTTAATGTACCTCTTGTTTTTGCTAAGAAAAAAATTCCTTCTACTATGGGAGATTTCTATACAGCTAATGTATTTTCATTTACAAAAAATAAAGATTATACTATATGTGTAGCTAAAGAGTTTTTAAAACCTACTGACAGAGTTCTTATTGTAGATGACTTTCTAGCTATGGGAAATGCTGTATTAGGTCTTAAATCATTAGTTGAATCTGCTGGTGCTGAAGTTATTGGTGCTGGTATTGCAGTAGAAAAAGGTTTTCAGCAGGGTGAAAAACTATTGATCGATAACGGTGTTAAAGTTGAAGCTCTTGCAGTGGTTGATTCACTTGAAAATGGTGTCATTAAATTCAGATAATTTAATAAAAAAAAGTTTTTATTAAAAAAAGTATTGACATTTTCTTTTTATGAGAGTATTATAGGTTCATAATAAATTTTAGTTAAGAGGAGATAATTATGAAAGTCACTAGCGTTCTTAAAAACACATTACATCACCATCATCATAGATAAGAGTTTGTTTTTGTGAATTTTATTCATAGATGCAGACTCATGTTGTAGTTCAAAAACGGGTCTGTATCTATGGTGGAACTTAATGCTTTCTAATTTAGTTAAAGCCATCTGGATACTTATGTCAGATGGCTTTTTTATTTTAATCTTGATATTAATAATATGGAGGGAGATCTTTATGAAAAAATTATTTATGGCGGTTTTAGTTATCATGATATTGGCTTCTGTCAGCTTATTTGCAGCTGATGGTTCTTTAGAAAAAGTAAAAAAAGATGGATACTTTACAGTTGGACTGGATGCTACATTTGCTCCAATGGGATTCAGAGATGAAAATGAAGAAATAGTTGGATTCGATATCGATCTTGCTAAAGAAGTTGCTAAGAGAATGGGTGTTGAAGCTAAATTCAAACCTTGTGAATGGGACGGAATCATCTTTGATCTTAGAAGCAAAAACATTGATATGGTATGGAATGGAATGACAATCACAGAACAAAGAAGCAAGCAGGCAGCCTTCACTACTCCATATCTTGTAGATGGACAAATCATTTTCTCAAGAAAAGGTAATGAAATAAACAAAGTCAGCGAACTTGAAGGAAAAGTAGTAGGAGTTCAATTAGGAAGCTCTGGATCACAGGCAGTTGAAAGAAATGCCATTGCTCCAAAACTTAAAGAAATTAAAAAATATGCAACAAATGTAGAAGCACTTCTTGATCTTGAAGCTGGAAGAACAGATGCAGTAGTTATGGATGCTATCTCTGGAAAATACTACAATGCTAAGAAAAATACTTTAAGCTTCTCTGAAGAGTCTCTATCTGATGAATACTTTGCAGTAGCTTTAAGAAAAGATGACAAAGCTTTGCTAGATGAAATTAACAGACTATTAGATGAAATGAAAAAAGATGGAACATTTGATCAAATTTCATTAAAATGGCTAGGAACAACTAAATAATAAGGAGAATAAACTTTATGGACGGAAATGTAATATTTATTTTAAAAGGTATGAAATTAACGGTTAACTTATATGTTGTCACAATGCTTTTCTCTCTTCCTCTAGGGATATTATTATCCCTAGGAAGAGTTTCAAAAAATACAACATTGAGCAATATGATTCAAGTATATACATGGGTATTTAGAGGGACGCCCCTTTTACTTCAGCTTTTCTTTGTGTACTATGGTCTTCCAGTAGTTGGTATTACTTTAACACCTTTTGCTGCTGCTTCTCTTACATTTGTTATAAATTACACAGCTTATTTCTGTGAGATATTTAGAGGAAGCATCTTGGGAATCGATCCCGGACAATATGAAGCTGCAAAAGTACTTGGTATGAAGTACTGGCAGACTATGATCAGAATAATAATTCCACAGGCTCTTATTACAGCATTACCACCATTATCTAATGAAGCTATATCACTTATCAAAGATACTTCATTAGTTTCTGCTATTGGAATGGCTGAAATATTAAGAAATTCAAGAGAACTTGTTACTCGTGACTTTTCTATAACACCATTCTTTATATGTGCAGTGGTATATTTAGGGCTTTCTACAATAGTTGTTATATTCTTTAAAAGAATGGAAAAAAAGGTGATGATATAATATGATTATTAAAGTTAATGATTTATCTAAACAATATTTAGAAGGGGATGTGATACTTAAAGGTGTCAATCTCGATATAGAAAAAGGAGAAGTTGTTTCTATTATAGGGCCATCTGGAGGTGGAAAATCTACTCTTCTCAGATGCCTTATCGGCCTCGAAGAAATAGATTCTGGAAATATAGAAGTTCCTGATAAAAAGAAAATGGGAATGGTTTTTCAATCTTTTAATCTTTTCCCTCACAAGACAGCTATCCAAAATATAATGGAATCATTGATAGTAGTAGATAAAATGGACAAAAGCGAAGCAAAGAAAATAGCTTATGACCTTTTAGAAAAAGTTGGGCTTAAAGACAGAGCAGATTTCTATCCTAAAGCTCTTTCAGGAGGGCAGAAACAAAGAGTAGCTATTGCCAGAGCATTAGCTAGAAATCCAGAAGTTCTTCTTTTTGACGAGCCTACATCTGCTCTTGATCCTGATATGGTTAAAGAAGTATTAAATGTTATTGAGCAGCTTAGAGAATCAAGCAATATAACAATGGTAATTGTAAGCCATGAAATAGATTTTGTTAATCAAATTTCTGACAGAATTGTTGTAATGGAAAATGGTAATATAAAAAATATAATTGTTAATAAGAAAAAAAGACAGGTTTCCTAAGAAGGAGCCCTGTCCTTTTTTTAATACTTATTTTTTCCAGCTGTTATATAAATCAGCTATAATATCTTCTATTGGAGCTTTTATTATTTCTATATCAACAATCTCTGTATATTGAGAAAGCTTTTTAAAAATATCATTTATTTTAATTTTTTCCTTATCAAATTTATAGCTGTGCTTTCCATCTTCTGAACCTATAAATTCCATTTCATCTAAGGCTGGTGCTTCTCCAGTTGAAGTTATAATCAACCTTGAGGAATTATTCTGTACTTTTCTCAACTCTTCAAAATTTCCATCAAAAGCTATCTGTCCCTTAGAGAGTAATATTATTCTTTCAGCCATCTCTTCTAAATCATCCATGTCATGACTTGTTACAACTATTGTTGTCCCTTTCTCCCTATTTAATTTCTTTAGGAAGTTTATCATCTTTTTCTTAGCAAGAACATCAAGGCCTAATGTTGGTTCATCTAAAAATATTATCTGTGGATTATGGAGAAGAAGCATTCCTAAATCAGCTCTCATACGCTGCCCCAGACTGAGCTCTCTGGCAAATGTTTTTAGTATATCAGACAAATCCAGAAGTTCAGTTACCATGGCAAGATTCTCATCAAAAATATCCTGTGGTATATTCCAAACTGATTTTTTCCATTCGTAACTTGTTATTACAGGGTGATCCCACCATAATTCTGTTCTCTGACCAAATAGCACCCCTATATTCTTCATAAGTTTTATTCTTTCTTTTCCGGGAGCCATTCCCAAGACGGAAATATTTCCACTTGATGGCTGTAAAATTCCTGAAAGTATCTTTATAGTTGTGCTTTTTCCAGCCCCGTTAGCTCCTGCATAAGCTAAAAATTCCCCTTTAGATACTTTAAAAGATAATCCATCCAAAGCTTTTATCTCTCTTTTTTCTGGTGAAAAAAGATTTTTTACTATATCCTTCATTTTTCCACTTCTCTGCCATTGTACATATATTTTACTCACATTATCTATGGCCAAAGCTGGAATATCTTGGTGACCCATATTTTGCATAATATCTCATCCCCTTCTTAAAAATCAATATGGCTAAAATCAGAAAAGCTGCTGCTGTTCCTACCATAAATATCATAATATCAAATTTTCCTAAAAGTATCCTGCTTGGAAACCACGCTATCATCCCAACTGGTATCAATGAACAGAAAAAAATCTGTATTGATTTATTCATTCCTCCCAGTGGATAATTTTTTAATGATTCAAACATTCCTATTCCAACTGAAGCTATCTCTTCAGCTGCTGCTGGAGCATAAAATGCTGTACATGATAATATATATATTGTACATACCATTATAGTGCATGATGCTGCTAAGTTTATTAAAAGCATTACTATCCATATTCCAGAAAACTTTATTTCAGAGGAAGAAACTGAATAATATATCAGCCCTATTCCACATAGAAGCACTCCATTTCCCGATACTGGAGAAAATCCCTCTGCTGCTAACTGCATCCACACAGGAACTGGCTGTATCATCTTATGATCCATCTGCCCTCTCCCTATTGTTCTGCTTATCTGCCCTGCATTATTGCTTATAAAAAACAGTGCAAACACTCCCTCTACCAGCACAGAGTACCCCCAGCATAAATATTATCTCTTTTTCAGTCATTCCTCCAATACCATCAAATTTCACTGCTAAAAGAAATACTCCCACTACAACTGCCAGTGTAGATATCATATCTGAAAATATATACATTAGGCAGTATTTAGTATCTCTTAAAAACCATAACAAATCCATTTTTCCATATATTTTAAACATTCTTATTAAAGTTCTTATTTTATCCACCAAATGAAATCATCCTCTCTTCACTTTTTATAAAAATTTTTATTCCAGCTGTCCATAAGATAATATTCCAAAGGATTTGTATTCCTATTGTTTTTATAATTTCACTTTCCATCCCTGTATAGATTGTCAATGGAGCATTTCCAATAGAACCAAACGGAAGGAGGGCAAATACCTTTCCAAGTCCCCAAGGGAAGAATACAAAGGGAATAAGAGCTCCTGAGAGCAAAGAATATATACTTTCTCTAGCTCTGGTAGCAGCCCAGCAGCCATTCTTCAATCTTATTGCAAAAGAAGCAAATAATAAGTCTAAGGCAAATCCCAATGATACGCTTAAAAGGAGACTTATAAATGCTGATACTCCATTTATAAATGAAGCAGGAAGTGGATTTACCCCCAGCAATGGAGACAATATCCACAGAGGGAGTCCATAAAAGATAAATACTGGTATCCAGTACCTCCCAATTGTTTCAGCTGCAAGGCTTCCTATGACAGATACAGGTCTTGTATATCTTCCTATGATAGACCCTTCCCAGAGAGCAGAAGTAGCTGGAGTTACAATATCCAGCTGTGGTTTTAAAATTGAAGCCATGAGAGAATATGTCAGTATCTGCGACAATTCTACACCATCAAAACTCTTTCCATCTTTTACAAGAGACTTCCAGATCAGTGTGAGCATAATAAACTGCACAAATTTTATAAAATATTCTCCTCCTATTGTTAATATATTTCCATCAAATACCTGCTTTGCACTCATCATCATAGTTGCACCGCAGGATTTTAAAAATTTATATTTCATAATTTTGATTCCTTTCTTGAAATTTGGACATAAAAAAACCGGGATACGACAAATGCGTTCCCGGATTTAGATACAATTTCAAAAAATCATCATAAAATTTCTATGATTTCTCTATCTTTTTCCTTGGTGAAAGCACACTATTTGCCGTAAACTGGACAGACTTATACACGTAAAGTGTCATTTTGCCATCTTGAGCTGTGATTTCACCAATATTTTTCCAGATTGAGCTATTTTTAAATGTTGAATTTGTCATGTGTTTCACCTCCTTAATTAAAATTTAACTTATATTATCATTAAAAAGTCTATATGTCAATACTTATATTTTATGAAAACATTATTGGCATAGCATTTATTAAAAATTTAACTATATTATAATCTTCTTTTACTGCATCAGAATTTATATCTAAATATTTTTCTACATTTTCAAGATACTCTTTTGCTACTTCTTTCTCATCTATTTCAGCATAATTCCATGCTAATTCCAGATCTGTCCATCCTTCATATCCACCTATTTCAGCTGCTTTTCTTATATGCTCCATAGCTTCAATATATTTCCCACATTTTCTCAGTACTCTTCCAAGATTATATTCTATCCAGCTGTCATATGGATTAAGTTCAACTGCTTTCTTTAAGTTTTCTGCTGCTTCAGCATTTCTTCCTAACTTGGCAAGAATCCACCCTATTTGTGAATAAATCCATTCATCATTTCTTCCCATTCCTATTACTTTCTCAAAATATTTCAATCCCTCTTCATATCTCTCCAAAGTTCCTAGATTCCATCCTATTTCTGAATAAAGCCAAGTATCATCTCTTCCTGCTTTTTCTGCTTTATCTAAATAAATCAAAGCTTCCTCTGCTCTGTCTAATCTTCCATAATTATATGCTATTTCTGAATATAACCAGTCATCTTCTCTTCCTAATTCCTGAGCTTTAAATAATCTGGCTATAGCTTCTTCGCTTTTTTCTGTTCTTCCCAGACAAATAGCAAATTCACAATTCAGCCATATGTCATCTCTTCCTAATTTTTCAGCTGTTTCAAGATATGGAACTGCCTCTTCATATTTTCCAACAACATCATACGACCAAGCTATTTCTGAATTTAGCCATATGTCATTTCTTCCTAATTCTTTTGCTTTTAGATAATATTCTATTCCTTCTTCCACTTTTTCATTTCTTGAAAGACTGTATCCTATTTCAGAATATATCCATGAATCATTTCTTCCCAGTTCAATAGCTTTTTGAAGATATTTTTCTCCTTCTTCAGTTCTTCCTACTGCATCAAGATTCCAACCAGTTTCTGAATATAGCCATATATCATTTCTTCCTAATTCCTCTGCTATTTTCAGATATTTCAAAGCTTCTTCATTTTTATTTAATTGTCCCATATTCCATGCTATTGTAGAATAAAGACGAATACTTTTATCTCCAGCCTCTTCTGCCTTTTTTAATTCAACCAATGCCTCTTCATTTTTTCCTAAATCTCCCAATGCCAATCCCAGTTCCAAATGAATCCATGCATCTTCTCTTCCTAACTCTCTAGCTTTATTTAAGTATTTAATAGCTTCTTCTGGTTTTGACATATTTCTTAAAGTCCATCCTATTTCAGACTCAAGCCATATATCATCTTCTGATATTTTTTTAGACTTATAAAGACTTTCCAGTTCCTCTTCATATCTGCCTAAAACTCCTAGATTCCACCCTAATTGATTGTAAAGCCATGAATCATTTCTTCCTAATTCTTCTGCCTTTTTAAAATATTCCACTGCTTCTTCATGTTTTTCCATTCTTGCCAGCTGCCATCCTATTTCAGAGTTCAACCAGCCATCATTTCTTCCCAGCTCTTCTGCCTTCCTTAAATATTCCATTCCCTCTTCATATCTCTTTAGTGCTCCAAGCGTTACTCCTATTTGCGATATAAGCCATACATTGTCCTCTTCTCCCACAAAAGCCTTCATGTAATATTCTAAGGCCTCTTCATCTCTGTCTAATTGAGTCAGGCACCATCCTATATGAGTAATTACCCAATAATCATCTCTTCCTAGTTCTTCTGCCTTTTTAAAATATTCCAAAGCATCTTCATAATTATCCAGCTTTTCATATATATCCCCAATTTCAGCAAGGGCAAAAGTATTTTCCGAATCTAATTCTACAGCTTTTTTTAAAGCATCCAATGCTTCTTCATTTTTCTCTATTCTTTGAAGATTCCATCCAAGTTCAAAATATGTCCATGCATAGTCAGGATCTAAATTCTTTGATTTTTCAAAATATTCAGCTGCTTTCTCGTAATTTTCCAAACCACTGTAAGCATACCCCATTCTATAGTTCCATAATGAATCTCCTTTCCCTTCATCTTCAACAGAAATAAGTATCTCTATAGCTTTTTCATAATTTCCTAAATTATTCTCTGCTCTTCCCCATTCAGATATAATTTCAAACTCTCTCTCTTCCTCTTTTGTTGCAAGAACTATATCTACAATTTCCTGATATTTCTCTTCATCATTAAGAAGTGCTATTTTCTCTTTTAATCCTTTATTCATCTAAATCCTCCTTGAATGAATTATATTTAGCATATTCTATTTTACCATAAACTATCCTTTATATACAATCAACTATACTTTTCATTATGTCAATTTTCAGGTGCAGATATATTTTTCATCTCTATTCCTTATTAAGTTCCTTAAATCCCTCTCCCAATACTTCTGATACATCAGTTATTGTAAGAAAAGCTTCTGGATCTATATCTCTTACTATTCTTTTTAATTTCACTATCTGGTATTTACTCACAACACAATATATTATATCAAAAGAATCTCTGGTATATCCTCCTGATCCATCTAATATTGTTACTCCTCTTCCTGTTTCATCCATAAGTTTGACTCTCAGATCTTCTGCTTTTCTTGAAATTATTGTTACAGCTTTTGCTTTATCAAGCCCTTCCTGTAAAAAGTCTATAGTTTTAGTCAATACCATGGCTGCTATTAAAGTGTACATAAAAATTTCTTTTCCAAATAGGAATGCTACTGCTGAAAGAACTACCACATCTAAAATGAACATAGCTCTTCCCACTGGTATTCCTCTATATTTTGTCATTATTCTGGCTATAATATCTGTTCCTCCAGTAGAACCTCCTGACATGAATATTATTCCCAGTCCAATTCCTCCTATAAAACCTCCATAAAGAGAAGCTAAAAGAACATCATCTGTAGCCCCGTTCAATCCAGATGTAAAATCCAGAGCAAAGGACATCATAGCTGTTCCATAAAGAGTTTTTACTATAAAATCTTTCCCCAGCATTTTCCAGCCAACTACTAACAAAGGTATATTTATTATAAAATAAGTTGTTCCTACAGGAGTTTTAAACAGATAGTAAATGATAAGAGCTATCCCTGTAACTCCTCCTTCAGCCAAATGATTACTTACATAAAAATAATTTACTGCAAAAGCATATAAAAAACACCCTAATGTTATAAAAAAATAATCTTTTAAGAATCTCAAAGCTTTTTTTTCTATGTTACTCACCTCTATTTTAATTTTTTAAATTTACTTCCAGTTTATTATATGGAATTTCAATATTCTCATCATTGAACACTTTTATAATATGTGCCATGAGTTTACTTCTTACACTGTAATAATGTTCTCTCCTTGTCCATACTATAAAATAAATATTTACTGATGAATCTCCATAGCTCATTATATTTATAAAACTTCTTCTTTCATTTTCCAATCCTTCAAATGTTTCACTTATATTTTTCAGTATTTCTACAGCTTTATTCTGATCACACTCATAAGAAACAGGTACTGTCAGTTTTATTCTTCTATATTCATTGGCATCATGGTTAATTACATTACTGCTTATCATAACATTATTAGGTATTATTACTCGCTTACTGTCCAATGTATTTATATGAGTTGAAAATACATCTATTTTATAGACTTCTCCAAAAGCTCCATTCACTTCAATATATTCTCCCACAGTAAAAGGCCTTGTAAATAAGATTACCACTCCTCCTGCAAAGTTAGAAAGAAATCCTTTGAGTGAAATACCTACCCCAAGACCTACTGCACTTATCATTGTTATAATTGACTGTTCTTTAAATCCAAATACAAGAAGCCCAAAGAGAAAAAATATTATGTATAATCCAAGTTTAATAAAAGATTTACTAAACTGTCTTGCCCCAGGATCAATTCTATCTCTTGAAACTTTATCAATGTATTTTAATACTAACTCTGTAATTTTTTTCCCGATATATATAACAAGTAAAAAAATGAGTAATTTGACTAAAAAAATCAAAGCATCATTTAAAATTACCTTAAATATTTTTTCTCCATCTCTATTCTCTAAAGATGCAATTGCTGCAAAAAAGTTCATTTCAACATCTCCTTCTGTTATTTTTCCCCGAGATATTGCCTCTATTTTATTTTTCTTTTATATTTTCACTCCATAAAGAAGACAGCATATGTTTTATACTATAAAAAAAGTCGCTTATATTCTGTTTTCTATTTCTAAAAAAACTTTTAGCTACTTTTTTATTTCCAAGTTTATTTATATAAAATTCTTTTCCATCTAATCTTACCAGCGCTTCTCCTTTTTGAAAAGAACCAGCTTTTGAATACTTAAAATCTATGACTTTGTCTCCATTTTTATTTATGTATCCCCATTTACCATTGAGTTTAACTGCTGCAAGATCTTCTGAAAAAAAATTTACTTCATCATATATCATAGGTATTTGTACTTTTCCATCAAAATTCAGATATCCATAAAGAAATTTTCTGCCGTCTTTTTTATAAATTATTATGAGATCTCTTTCAGTTTTATCTTTTAACTCACTGTACATTTGCGATTCTTTATCTTTATAATTATATACTCCCATCTCTCCTATCCATTTTCCATCTTTTGTCATCATACCTTCACGATAGTCTATGTCTACAAGATAAATGTAGTTGCTTTTTATAGCTATAAGCATATTATTTGGTTTTGTGATGAAATTATTCTTTGAGTCAACTATTCCATATAACCCAATGGAAGCTTGGTCTCCATCCACTACTCTGACTATTTTATGATTTTCCAATTTTCTTTTTATAGGAACTTCTTCAACAATAAAATTATTTATCTTAATGAAATCTCCTCCAAAAAGTGTTGTCGTCATCATTATCAAAGCAATAAGTAATTTGATCATAGCCTTACCCCCTGTCTAGAAGTGTTCTGCCCTATAATATATTATAACTCTTATTTTCAGAAAAAAAAAGGGGCAATTAAAGTTTATTTTTAATCACCCCGTAAATTTACCAAATTATTAGTCTGGATTTATTACATATTCAGTTAATTCATTTACAAATTTCAATGTCTTATCATTTTTATCATTTACTGGATTAAATTCTACTATATCAACTGATGTTACAAAGTAGTTTTTAAACAAGTATTTAAATGTTTGGAATATTTCATCAGTAGTGAAACCATTTCTTACTGGTGTACTTACTCCAGGAGCCATTTCAGGATTTACTGAGTCAACATCAAAACTTATATGAAGATTATCTATTTTCAAGTAATCTTTTATCTCTTCAAGAATATTTTCCAATCCTTTTTGAAGAACTTCATCATGATATATAACTTTTACTCCAAGCTGATCTATTATCTCTCTTTCTTTGAAGTCCAAATCTCTAGCACCAAGTATAACTACATTTTTGCTGTCGATTTTAGCTCCTTCATAGAAACAGTTTACAAGATCTCTGTCCCCTGCTCCCTGTAAAAGTGCAAGAGGCATTCCATGGATATTTCCTGTGATAGTTGATTCATCAGTATTCATATCTCCATGAGCATCTATCCATATTACTCCTATCTCTTTTTCAAGTGATACTCCAGAAATACTTCCTAGAGCTATAGAGTGGTCTCCACCTATTACTATTGGTCTGTATCCATCTCTTACAGCTTCATTTACAGAAGTTGCAAGTTTCTCACAAGTATTAAGAATAGTATTCTTATATTTAAGATTCCATTCATTGAAGTTTTCTTTTTGTTTTTCAACTTCTATGATTTCCATTTCATCAAATGTATCTGGATAGTATTCACAAAGAGTATCTGGTCCAAATTCGATTCCAGCTTTGTTTGCTCCAAGGTTCATTGGAACTCCAAACATCATGCTCTTCATCTTTTCTGTATATAGATAAATAGCGTCTTCTTCTTCGATTACATTGATATTTATAAGTTCAGGGTCAGCCATTCCTTGTATATGAAGCTTAGCTTCTTTTAAATCTTTTATGTAGTCGATTATTTCATCTGTGATTCTCTCTCCTGGAGTGATAATAGGGATTCCAGGTGGATAAGCCATTATCATTTCTCCACAGATTTTTCCAGCACTTTCTTCAAAAAGTATAGTATTCTTTTCACTGTAGAATGCTTCCCTTGGTATCAGCACTTGCTCTGGAACAGAAGGCATTTTTATAAAGTTTCTCTTTACCTTTGTAACTTTTCCATAGAATCTTTCACTTATTGATTTCAAAGCAGCTATAAACTTATCTATGCTTTCATCTGAATCTCCAATAGTTATAAGTCCTAATACATTGTAAAAATCAGAAAGCTCCACTTGAATATTATAGTCATCTACAAGAAGAGTTTCTAACTCAAATCCTGTAAGCCCTAACTCTTTCGCTGTAACAGTTACTTTAGTAGGATCAAAAGCAAAAATTCCTTCTCTTCCTACTATTTCATCACCAAAGCAGAACATTCCAGGTATTCTGTTTACTTCATTTCTGAATCTCTTAGCTAGTTTTATAGTTCTGTCTAAAAGCTCATACCCTTCTGTTGCTATCTGTCTTCTTGCACAATCCAATGATGCCATCAATGGATATGAAGGTGAAGTTGTATGTAAAAGACTTAGTATCTGCTGTACTCTGTTTGTATCAATTCTATCTGAATTTACATGTAGAAGCGACATTTGAGTCATTGCACCAATTATTTTATGTGTACTCTGAGTACAGATATCTGCTCCTGCATCTACTGCTGATAAAGGAAGTTCATCATGGAAATGAAGATGTGGTCCATGTGCTTCATCTACTATAAGAGGTATATCATAACTGTGAACTATGTCAGCTATTTTCTTTATATCAGTAGCTACTCCATAATATGTAGGGTTTATAATTAGTACTGCTTTTATATCTGGATGCTGTTTCAGCATATTTTCTACAGTCTGAGGTCTGACACCATGGGCTATTCCTAACTCCTCATCAACCTCTGGATTCATATAAATAGGTTCAGAACCACTTAATATGATACCAGCAGAAACTGATTTATGTACATTTCTTGGTACTAATATCTTATCTCCAGCTTTCATTACAGACATAATCATTGCTTGAATAGCACCAGAAGTTCCATTCACTGCAAAAAAGCTTTTCTTAACACCATAAGCATCTGCTGCTAATTCCTGAGCTTCTTTTATACAGCTTTTCGGCTGATGTAGTCCATCTACCATTTTAAAAATAGTTACATCTATGGAGAAAGGTCCATTCCCCATGAAATCATAAAATTCTTTGTCTACTCCTTTTCCTCTCTTGTGACCAGGCACATGAAATGGAAGAATATCCCTTCCAACATATTCGTCTTTCAATACAGAGAATAGTGGAGTCTTATTTTGGTCTAGCTTTGACATCTTACCTCCTTTAATAATTTTTTTGTTATGGATATTTATTTCTTTTTATAATATAATTGAGTAAAATAACATATTTATATAAAAAGTTAAATACGATGTATTGTAAAGCTTTTTATCTAATTAGTCAATAAAATTTATTTTTTTAGGAGAAAATTATGAAAAACATATTGGTGCTCATTTCACAAGGCGTTGAAATCCTTGAAGTATCTCCATTTATCGATGTTTTTGGCTGGAATATGGTTGTAGGAAAAAAGGACACTCTTGTTACCACTTGCAGCTTCCACGATATAATTAATTGTACATGGAATATTAAAATTTTACCAGAAATAAATTTAAAAAATACAAAATTAAATTTAGAAATATACGATGCTTTAGTTATCCCCGGCGGATTCGGCAAAGCAGGATTTTTCAACGATATGAAAACTGAAGAATTTCAAAGTATTATCCAGCACTTTCATAACAACAATAAAATAATACTTGGAGTCTGTACTGGCGTCATCTCTCTAGGAGAAAGCGGCATTCTTAAAAACAAGAGAGCTACTACCTACCTTTTAGATAATGACAGATACTTTAAACAGCTTTCAAATTATGGAGCAATCCCTGTGAGAGAAGAAATTGTAATTGATGATAATATCATTACATCCTCTGCTCCCAAAAATGCTTTGGAAACAGCATTTATTCTGCTCGAAAAATTAACTTCCAAAGAGAATATGGAAAATGTAAAATATAATATGGGATTTTAAATCCTTCATTACTTGTAACCTACTAAATTATAAATAGAAATCCTTTAAATATTTTTTATTTTAATATATTTTTCATGTATTTTTGGTTCTAATACTATTCTGTTCTATATTATTTTATTATTTTAAAAAAAATTGATGAAATTTATCAGAAATTATGGTATTCTTATTTATATGAAGATTTTTAGAAAAAACTATTTTAAAGAGGTGAATTTTTTATGAAAATTGCTGAAAGCAATGTAGTAACATTAGAATTTAAAGTTTATGATAACGATACAAATGAACTTTTAGAGGATACAAAGGAAGTTGGACCATTTTTCTACATCCACGGATTAGGAAACTTTGTTCCAAAAATCGAAGAAACTTTAGAAGGACAAGAAAAAGGGTTTAAAACTGTTATGACTCTTACTCCTGAAGAAGGATATGGAGATTATGATGAAGAGCTTGTTGAA
The DNA here is from genome assembly GCF_003019675.1 of Fusobacterium ulcerans. Taxonomy (NCBI): domain Bacteria; kingdom Fusobacteriati; phylum Fusobacteriota; class Fusobacteriia; order Fusobacteriales; family Fusobacteriaceae; genus Fusobacterium; species Fusobacterium ulcerans. The sequence goes on from NZ_CP028105.1 coordinate 3,227,701, forward strand.
GAAATGGCTAAAGCTGATTTCGAAGAGTTCGAAGATATCTATGAAGGACTTGAGTTCATAGCTGATATGGATGATGGAACTGAGCAGCAATATGTTATTACAGCTATTGAAGATGATGTTGTAACTGCTGATGGAAACCATCCATTTGCTGGTAAAAATATCAGATTTGAAGTTGAAGTAACTGGTGTAAGAGAAGCTACTGAAAAAGAATTAGAGCACGGACACCCTCACTTTGAAGGTTTTGAAGATTAATCAATAGCAATACCACAGGCTGACTAAAAGTGAGATTTTTGCCAGCCTGTTCTTTTGTATTTTAATTTTAAAATTTGGAGGCGTAATAATTATGAAAATTGCTTTAGGTGCAGATCATGGTGGATTTGAGCTAAAAGAAAAAGTAAAAACTCATCTTATTGAAAAAGGATATGAAGTATTGGATTTGGGAACTAATTCAACTGACTCTGTAGATTATCCTGAATTTGGTCATGCAGTAGGACATGCTGTTGCTGATAAAAAAGCTGAATTTGGAATTGTTATCTGTGGAACTGGAATAGGTATCTCTATTGCTGCCAATAAAGTTCCCGGTGTAAGAGCAGCTCTTTGCACAAACACTACTATGGCTAGATTGACTAGAGAACATAACAATGCCAATATTCTTGCAATGGGTGGAAGAATCGTCGGAGACGTTCTTGCTCTTGAAATGGTAGATACTTTCCTTGGTACTGAATTCCAAGGTGGAAGACATGAAAAAAGAATCAACAAAATAGAAAGTATCTAAGTTTTATTTTATAAGACTTATATTTAATTAGGAGATGATTTTATGGCTACTATTTTTACAAAAATAATAAATAGAGAAATTCCAGCAACTATTGTCTATGAAACAGATAATGTTCTAGCTTTCAAAGATATCAATCCTGCTGCACCTATACATATTTTGGTAGTACCTAAAAAAGAAATTCCTACAGTAAATGATATAACTCCTGAAGATAGAGAGATAATAGGAGATATGTATCTGGCTATTGGCAAGATAGCTAAAGACTTAGGAATAGCAGAGGAAGGTTACAGAGTTATAACTAACTGTAACGAATATGGTGGTCAGGAAGTATTCCATCTTCACTTCCATCTTCTTGGAGGAAAAAAATTAGGTCCTCTAGTTTCATAAATATTAATTTTAAATACATTAAGGTTGTTTCCATTTGTGAAACAGCCTTTTTATTTTTAACTTTTTTGGAAAAAAACGTATCATTTATATAAAATTTTATTTTTATTTTTCATATAAATAACATTATGGTTTTTATTTGATATATTTTCTATAAAATTTCCACTTTAGCAATTGACTTTATATATATTTTGTAGTAGTATTATACAAAAGAATTGTATACAATGCAATTTATTCTACAAAAGGGGGAAGTTTTATGGCAACAACTGTAAAAAAAACTGGCATTGCTGCTAAGTGCATTAAATTTATTGAGAGGGCTGGTAACAAATTACCTCATCCTTTTATACTATTTGGAATCTTTATCTTATTTACTCTTTTAGTTTCTTTTGTTTTATCTAAACTAGGTTTTGAAGCTACTTATCTCGATGAAGGTAAAAAAGTCGGAGACGCTGCTAAAATGGTCACTGTAAAGGTAGTAAATCTCCTTACTTTTGATAACATGAGAAAACTTATTGTTAATCTTCCAGATACTTATGTTAGATTTCCATCTTTAAAAATAGTATTAATTGTTATGATGGCAATCGGAGTAGTTGAAGAGACTGGATTCTTTAATGTACTTATGAGAAAATATCTGCTGAAAGCTCCTAAAAGTCTTATTACAGCTGTTCTTATCTTTGTATGTGTAAACTCAAATATAATGTCAGGGGCTGGAGTAATTCTTGCCTTCACTATTGGAGGAGTACTTTATGCTTCTATAGGAAGAAATCCTAAACTAGGTATCATTCTTGGATTTGCTGCTTGCAGTGGAGGATATACTTCAAATATACTTATCTCTGGTACTGATGCTCTTCTTGCTGGAATTACAGAACAGGCTGCTTCAAGTGTTGGAGTAAATATTACTGTTACACCTCTCTGTAATTATTATTTCATGGCTGTGTCTACAATTTTTCTAACTCTGTCACTTACATGGGTAACAGAAAAATTCATGGTAAAAATAACTGGTGGTGAAAATTTTGGTTTAGGTGACACTGAAGCTCTTGACCAATACAAGCTGACTGAAGATGAAGAAAAAGGGTTAAAATATTCATTTTATGGATTCCTGTTTTTCGCAGTGATAATGGCTGCTCTTACTCTTCCGCCAAATGCTTTCTTTAAAAATGCCAATGGAGCTTTTCTTCCTAATTCTCCATTACTTTCTTCTCTTGTACCAATAATCTTTTTCCTGTTTGTTTCAGTTGGAATAGGATTTGGAATAGGAGTTAAAAAAATAACATCATCAAGAGATGTACCTAAATATCTTCAAAAAGGAGTTGCTAAAGCAGTTCCATTACTGGTTACAATTCTAAGTTCATCTCTATTCATTGAACTTCTAAATAAAAGCAACATCTTTAAAATTATGGCTATAAAAGGTTCTTTTGTACTAAAAAATGCAAATGTTGGACCTCTGCCTTTACTTATACTGGTAGCTCTTATTACTGCCTTTATAAATCCTTTCATGGTATCTGGTTCTACTAAATGGGTTCTTCTTTCTCCTATGATAGTTCCAATGCTGGCATTTTTAAATATTTCTCCTGCTTTTGCACAGCTTGCATTCAGAATAGGGGATTCAGCTACTAATATAATTTCACCTTTGAGATCTGACATTCCTGTTATTTTGGGATTGATGGCTCAATATGATGAAGAGAGAAGAAAAAGAGGAATTGTAGTTTCAAAGGAAGAAGAGGCAGGATTTGGTACAATTTTCTCCCTTACACTTCCATATTCAATAGTTATCTTTGTTACACTGGTTGGATTAATGATAATCTGGTATTTCTTAGGTCTTCCTATTGGACCTGGAGAATATCTATTTATAAAATAAAAATTAAATCAAATGGAGGAATAAAATGGAAACTAATGGAATCTTATTAATTAAAAATGCAACTATCTTAGACGTAGAAGAAAAAAGAGAAGTAGAAGCTGATATTTTAGTAAAGGATGGAAAAATAGCTGCAATAGAAACAACTATTGATGTTCCTGCTGATAAAGTTATTGATGCTGGTAAAAGATATGTAACTTCTGGATTAGTAGACTGCCATACACATTTAGGATTAAAAGGAGACAGCCAAGGTTTTGAAGGTATCGACCACAATGAGAAAAATGATCCTGTTACTCCTCAAATGAGAGGTCTAGATGGAATAAATCCTCTTGATGTAACTGTCAACGAAGCTCTTGCTCATGGTGTAACTACTGTTGGAAGTGGTCCCGGTTCTACAAATGTATTCGGTGGAACTTTTGCATGTATCAAAACATATGGAGAATGCGTTGATGATATGCTTTTAAGTGAATCTGTAGCTATGAAGTCTGCCTTTGGAGAGAATGTAAAAAGAACATATAACGATAAAAAGAAAACTCCAATGACAAGAATGGGAATTGCTGCTTTATTCAGAGAATATATTTTTAAAGCAAAAGAATATTTAAGAGATAAAGAAAGCGGAAAGAATCCTAAATTTGATATGAAGCTGGAAGCTCTTATTCCAGTAATTAAAAAAGAAATTCCTGTAAAAGCTCACGTTCACAGAGCTGATGATATTATGACAGCTGTAAGACTTGCTAAGGAATTAGATTTGGATATGACTCTTGATCACTGTACTTGTGCTAAAGATGTATTTAATTCTCTTATGAAAGTTGACTATCCAATGATAATGGGTCCTTCACTTGGACACAGAGGAAAAATTGAATTACAAGGAAAAGGATTTGAATCAGTAGCTTTATTCAGCAATGCTGGAAAGAAAGTAGCTATCACTACTGATGCTCCTGTAGTTCCATTACAATACCTAAATGTTTGTGCTGGGCTTGCAGTGAGAGCTGGGATGGAAAAATGGGAAGCATTAAGAGCAATATCTCTATACCCTGCTTCATTTATGAAGCAAGATCATAGAGTTGGAAGTATTAAAGTCGGAAAAGATGCTGATATAGTTGTATGGAGCGACTATCCTCTATCTAATTTTGCTCTTCCTACTCATGTAGTAGTTAATGGTGATGTTGTAGAAGGAACAGATAAATAATTTTATTGATAAGAGAGTGCAGGAAGTTAAATTAAATTTTCTGTCACTCTCTTTATTTTTTCTTTTTAATTAATTTTATCAAATTTAATCACTCTCTATTCTGCTGAATTTTTGTCTCCATATATATTCAATGAATAAAATTGTAAATTTTTTATATATAGTTTTAATATAAAAAAGTTGCTTTTTTTAAAATAAGATATATAATAAGATATCATATCGATGTCTGAAAAGGCGTCTGAAAATATTGAAACGCTTTTATATAAGGGAGGTTTTATTATGGCAGATGTAAATGCAAAAAAACATGGTTTTCTGGATTGGGTAGAGAGAGTGGGAAACAAAATACCTCATCCATTTATTCTTTTCTGTTGTCTGGCTGCTGCTATTGTTATTATTTCAGCAGTATGTACAATATTTAAGATACAGGTAGTTGACCCTGTTACTAGCAAGGTAGTAGTAGCAAAAAGTCTATTATCAGCAGAAGGAATAAACTTTATGCTTCAAAGCATGGTTAAGAACTTTACTGGGTTCTCTCCATTAGGTCTTGTACTGGTTATGACACTTGGTATTGGACTGGCTGAACATGTTGGACTTGTTTCATCTTTCATGAGAAACAGTATCCTTACATTAAAAGATTATCCTAGAATAATAACTTTCATGATAATGATAATTGGTATATGCGGAAACTTAGCTTCTGATGCTGCTATCGTTGTTATCCCGGTTATATCAGCTTTTATTTTCCTTTCTTTAGGAAAACATCCTCTGGCAGGTATTGCAGTAGGTTATGCTGCCACTACAGCAGGATTTAGCGCTAACCTTTTAGTTGCTGGTACAGATGCACTTTTAGCAGGTATCACTACAGAAGCTGTTAAGATAGTAAATCCTAATTTTCAAGTTTCAGTAGTATGTAACTGGTACTTTATGGCTGTTTCTACTTTCCTTCTTGCAATAGTAGGTACTATTGTCACAGAAAGAATAATTGAACCAAGACTTGGAAAATATACTGGTAAAAAAATAATAACTCAAGAAGAAGTTTCACCTTTAGAGAAAAGAGCATTGAGAAACTCTGGAATAGCTACTGCTATTTATTTAATCATTCTATTTGTAGCAGTTTTCCCTCAAAATAGTTTTCTTAGAAATGCAAAAACTGGTTCTTTACTGGATTCTCCACTTTTAAAAGCTATCATTCCTATACTTTTAATACTTTTCCTAGTAGCTGGTATCACTTATGGTATCACTATGGGAAAAATCAAAGTAGCTGGAGATGTTCCTAAATATATGACTATTGCAATGAGAGATATGTCTTCATATATCGTACTGGTATTTATCATTGGGCAATTCGTTGCATACTTCAACTGGAGTAAACTTGGATATATACTTGCTGTTAATGGAGCTGAAATGCTTACTTCAATGAACTTGAAAGGAATTCCTCTTTTCATAATGTTTATTCTATTAACTGCATTTATCAACCTATTCATAGGAAGTGGATCTGCAAAATGGGCTTTACTTGCTCCTATATTTGTTCCTATGTTCTATATGCTTGGATATGCTCCATCTCTTACTCAAATGCTTTATAGAATAGGAGATTCAACTACTAACATAATCTCTCCTCTATTCCCATATATGCCTATCATTTTAGGATTAGCTCAGGAATATGATGAGGAATATGGAATGGGTACTGTTATCTCTACAATGATTCCATATACAGTAGCAATGCTTATTATGTGGATAATCATGGCTATTATCTGGATATCTTTAGGTATTCCTTTAGGACCAGGAGAAGTACTTTATCTTTAATTAATTCAACAAAAAATTTTTGATTGGAGGCTCATTACATGAAATTTTCTGATATAGAAAATGTAATAGATAAACATATAGATGAAATAATAGCTTTTAGAAGAGATCTTCATGAACATCCTGAACTTGGCGGAAATGAAGTCAGAACTTCTGCTAAAGTTACTGAACAATTAAAAAAGCTACCTGTAAAGATAAGAGAAAATGTGGGAGGACATGGAGTAATAGCTGACCTTACAGGAAGTGAAGAAGGAAAAACTATTTTATTGAGAGGAGATATGGATGCTCTTCCTATCAATGAAATTAATAATCTTTCGTTTTCTTCAAAAGTTCCAGATACAATGCACGCCTGTGGACATGACATGCATACTTCTATAGTTCTTGGTACTGCAATTGTGCTGAGTGAACTAAAAGATAAAATAAAAGGAAACGTAAAATTCATGTTTCAGCCTAATGAAGAGTCTGCTCCTATAGGTGGTTCAAGAGCTATGATGGCTGATGGACTTTTAGAAAATCCTAAGGTCGATGAAGCTTTTGCTCTTCATGTATTTGGAAACCCTACTGGTACTGTTGCTTTCAGACCTGGTGTGGCAAATTCCAGATCAGACAGAATAACTATAGAAATCAAAGGAAAAAGCAGTCATGGTTCTCTCCCAGGAGAAGGAAGAGACGCCATAGTTACAGCTGCAAATATCATTTCTTCAATACAGACAATTATCAGTAGAAATATGGGACCTGGTGAAAATGCTGTGGTTACCATTGGAAAAATAACTGGTGGAAGCAGATACAATGTTGTTTCTGATCATGTAAAATTAGAAGGTACAGTAAGAACTTTTGATACTGGTACTGCTGATCTTATAAAAAAGAGGCTTAACAAGATAGTTACAGATATATCTGAGGCTTATGAGTGTACAGGAATATTAGATTATCAAGATGGATATGATTTTATGTTTAATGATTTAGCTCTTTCTGAAGAAGTTATAAAGTCATTAAATCCTCTATTAGGAAAAGATAATATCATCATTCAGCCCAATCCTTTACCAGCTGGAGAAGATTTCTCATTTGTAACTAAAAAAGTTCCTTCTGTTTTCCTATGGCTTGGAACAGAGACTGATTTTAACAAAGGAAAATGTATTCTTCACAATCCTGAATTTATGGCTGATGAAAATTCAATAAAGATAGGAATAAAAGTTTTATGCAAACTTGTATTAGATAGATTGAACTCTTTGGAATAAGTGATACCTATAAAAAGAAAAGGACTATCCTGTTATGGCAGATAGTCCTTTTTGATATTTTGGCTATTTTATTTTTTTAGATGCTCTGAATTTTATTATTTTCTTGGGATAAATCGTCATCAGCTCTCTTGTTACAGGATTAGATACTTTTCTCGGCTGTCTTGTGAGTATTTCAAATGTTCCTATTTTTGGAAATTTCACCTTGCCATCTATAACTATAGCTTCTTTCAATGTTTCAAAAAATTCTTCTATTTCCTCTTTTGCCTTATTTTGTGAAATAGGGCATAAACTCAATTTAATATATAGTTTTGTCAGTTCTCTCTTATTCATCTGTATCACCATTAGCTATTTCTATGAAACTTTTTCCTGCTCTGAATTTTATTGATTCCTTAGGTTTAATATACTGTGCTTTTTCCCATGTTGGAACTAATACTTTTCTAACTTTCATCTCTCTTTTTTCAAATGCTCCCCAGTTTTTGAATATTACTTTTTTATCTTCTTCCAGTGCTTTCAGCAATACATTCCAGAATAAATCTATCTTTTCTTTTACAACCTTAAGATTTTTACTATTATTTCTTTTCTTATAGAATCTTAAAAACTCTCCCTCTGTCATAATTTTCTCCTTGTTATTTATATTTATACCCTATTTCTTCAAAGAATTCCTTAGGTCTCTCACTCCAAAAATATTCACTAAAAATTACTGTATTATCTACTCTCCAAATAGTTCCAAGAGTTCCATTGTTTCCTACTTGATCATAATATTGAGTATTTCCAAACACCTTACTTTTATTATCCCATTGAAATATATAAGTTCCTCTAGGCATTGTTTCAGGTGCTGAATAGATACTTTTTAAAAGAAAGAAAAAATCATATGCTTGATCATCATTTTCAAATAAAAAATACCATATATATGTCTTTACTTTATCTTTGGTATAAGTTTCACTAGTTTTTATAGCAATAAGTGAGTCTTTTTGACCATGAAATATATCTTCAACTTCTGATCTTAATTTTTTATAGTCATCTACACTATAACCAAGTTTTTCTGCTGCTATTCTAAATTCTTGTGGAGATAATGAAGTATTTTGAGGGACAATCTTACTTATAAAAAAAGATAATCCTCCTAAAATTATTCCAGCTATAAAAATCAGTATAATTTTTTTCATAAATCTCTCCTTAAAGCATAATTTTATTTTTTTACTGCTGTTAGATTTTACCTTACTTTTAATCTATCATTTTTATCCATTAGTAATAGCCATTCCTAAAACAAACATCATAATCAAGAAATAAATAACAATAAATATAAAACCTATTATTACACCTACAAGAGCTCCTATTCCCAATGATTTTGCTGTTTTAGGTTTTTCATCTCTCCATACTAGCCATAATATAAAGCCTACTATTGGAATAAAAAAACCTAAAAATCCCCATGCAAATCCACCTCTATCTAAATTTACTGGTGGTTTATTTTCAACTGATTCAATATTTTTACCTTCTTTCAACTCTTCCATTCTTCCTCCAAATTTATACCAATATACTATTTTGCTTTGTTGTAGATATCTATTTTTTGATAAGGAATCTCTATTCTTTCTCTTTCAAAATATTTTGCTACCTTTTCTGTTAAAGAAAAATATACTTCCCAATAATTTTCTTTTTTTGTCCATACTCTATATACATAATCTAATGAACTTGAATTGTGTTTGTTCATTCTTATTGTATATCCTTTGTCATGAAGAATATTAGAGTTTTCTTCAGCTATTTCAGTCAGTATTTTTTTTATTTTTTCCTCTTGGGTTCCATATGCTACTGATACTGTTAGATCTACTCTTCTTTCATCATTTCTTGATATATTTATTATTGCTGCATTTGCAAGTTGGCTATTAGGTATTATTATTCTTGAATTATCAAGAGTGGTAAGAATCGTATATAGAATATGAATGCTCTCTACTGTTCCTTCTCCTGAATTACTTTTTATATATTCTCCTTTTAAAAAAGGTTTAAAAAACAGTATTAAGACTCCTCCAGCAAGATTTGATAAACTTCCTTGCAATGCTAATCCAACTGCTAACCCTGCTGTTCCTAATAATGTTATTAAGGAAGTAGCTTTTACCCCTAAACCGCCTATTACCAAAAAGAAAAATCCTATATATATTATCGTTTTAGTCAAAGAGAGAATAAAAGATGATAAGAGTTCATCCACATGACTTTTTTCCATTAATAGTTTTAATGCCTGGATAATTATATTAACAACATGTTTCATTATAATTATTAAGAAAATTATCCATATTATTCTTAAAATTGTTCCTGGAAGTACTCTAATTAGATCTTCTCCCCATTTTTTCATTAAATTTTCTATATTACTCTGCATATTATCTGATACCTTCTTTTATTTATTTCCTATTTTTATTTTAATTTTTTCTGGGTGGCTCGAATCATCTAAGATAACTTCTACTCTATCCATTTTAGGAGTTATTTGAGATACTACCTGATACAAGTAAGTTTTTTTATTATATCCAGTATAGCCTAATAAAATAGTTCCTGTTTTCTTAGTATCTATTTTATGTTTATATTTAGACTCTCTTTTTATCTCTCCTACTTCTATTATTTCATTATCATTTGCATATATTATTTTTACATTATTAATTCTTGATGTTGTTTTATTATTTATTGCAAGTACAGATTTTTCAAAATATCTTTCTTTTAATGTTGTTACTCCTAAAATTACCAAACATATTGCTACAAATATTAATCCAAATCCTAAACTTCCTTTACTTTTCTTAATTTTTATCATTTTTCAATTCTCCCTACAAGTTATTTCTGATTATTTATCTGTTTTAAATCTATATATTTTCATCTTCTTCAAAAACAAATTTTTTTTCTTCAGTATTATATTTTAAACTATAACATTTTTTAGCTTCTACTTCTATTTCCAGCTTTTTATGCCCTGTAGATGTATGAACTGTTTTAAATACTTTTTTCCTTGTCCATGAGGCTTCTGCCTCTACCACATGTTTTCCTGGTAAAACTAGTATCCCTCTTTTCATTTTTTCACAAAATATATTTGGCTTTTTCCCATCTACTTTTACTACATCTAAATTATCTGAAAAGTCTCCTAAAAATGTACTTGTAAGAATTATTATTTTAGAAGCAGTTGGATTTTCTTCAAGATATTTCTTTGTTTTATTCTTCATTTTTTTTCTATAAATTAAAGTAAGTGGTAATCCTATTACAAGGTAGATTATCATTATATATTTTACTGGTCCACTAAAAATATTTTCTAATATTTCTCTCATTTAAAATTCCCCTTTTTCTTTCTTTGTAGTTTCTAATACTACTTCATCATTAAATCCTAAGATATTCAATAGTTCTAAGTAATTTTTTTCTCCAAGCATACTACAATCTATATATTCTCCAATTTCATCTTCTGGTGTTTTTACAACAAGGGTGCATGTATCAATTCCACTGCTATATTCAATTGATGAACTGAAGGAACATTGACTTATTGCATAATGATATTTTTTCTTTTTTCCATTATAAAAGATGAGGTCATCTCCATCTATTATGACTTTGATATTATCGCTTACTATTGCAAAATAAGAAAATAATAGAAAAGCTAATATTCCAATTATTAATGCTAGATCACCTCTTAAAAATATGCTGAATACATAAGATAAGAATATTGCTCCAACAAAAGCGTAAATTATTTCTTTAAAAATTCTTGTTTTTTTACTTTTTAATTCTACCATGATTTTCCTTCTTCTTTCCATTTAAGTGGCTTTGAAGTTCTAAATCTAACAGTTCTTCGAGGCTTTATTCTCATAATTTCCCATGTAGAAGGATTAGCTATATTTCTAGCTTTTTTATCTACAACCTCAAAAATTCCTCTTTTAGCAAAAGATACCTTTCCACTTATTTTTAGTCCTTCTTTTATTGTTTCTAATAATACATTTATATCCTTTGCTGCTTCCTTTAAACTTACCTTTGTCCTATCCATTTTTCTATATATTTTTGTAAAATCTCCCTTATTCATTTTCAATCACCATACTTTCCTTTAGTTCTTTTCCTGCCCTGAATTTTATTACAGTTTTAGGAGTGGTATAGATAGTTTTTTTATTTTTAGGTAGGATTACCTTTCTTGAATTCATTTCTTTTTTTCTAAATATTCCCCAGCCTTTAAATGTAACTTTTTCTTCTTCCTCTAAGACAGTAAACAGTGTAGTCCAGAATGTTTCTATTTTTTCTTTTGCTTCTTCTAAATTTTTTAAACCCCTATTATTTTTGTATAATTTTATAAAGTCTTTTTCCTTCATAATTCCCCCTTAATATCTTTTTTTATTTTATAAAAAGTATTAAAGTTCTATTCTCACTCCAACACTTGCCTGCCAGTTTGTTTCAAAATCACTTCCAAATGTTTTCTCTACATCATAATATAAATGTGTAGTTCCTGTTTTACCAACTTTGAACTGTCCACCTATTCCTACTTCTACCCATGTATCTCTTCCGCTATATTTCTTATTTAGACTTGTATCTTCTCCAGTTATTTTAGCGCCATATTCTCCTGCAAATTCATGTAATACACCGGCTTTTACAAAATGGCTGCTCTTTTTAAAGTCATGTCCTGCATATATTCCTGCTCTTCCTATCAAGCTTTTAATATCTCTTTGTTCTACTCTTACTCCACTGTTCATTGAATAATCTGCACCTTTTACATATGTATAATTCATTTGTACATGAGGAGTTACATACCAAGCATTCTTTTCATATTTTTTCCCATGTTCTAAGCTAAGACTTCCTGCCCAAGTATTATAATCTGCTTCCAGTTTTTGATTATTCTCAGTATAACTTTTATAGTCATTATCAAGATGGCTGTATTTAAGAATTATATCAGTATAGCTATTATCATTATATGCAAATGATTTATACATAGAAATTCCTATATTATGGTTTTTTCCATCACCATTTCTAAAGTCTGTTTTCCCATCTCTTTTATGTACTGCAAATCCAGTAAATACACTTCCTTTTTCTGTTTCTTTTCTTTTGTCATATCCTACTTGAAGCATATTATAGTCATTCTTAAATTTTCCAGATGATTTATCATGTTCCATTTCCCCAGATACTATTCTTGCCCATACTCCATCTTCTGAAGTATAATCACGTATTTCTCCAAGTCTTTTATGAATAGTATCTAATTCTAAACGTGATAATGCTGCATTCATATAGTTTAAAGTAAGATCTTCTTCTACTTTCTCAACTACTTCTCCCTCTTTCTTATTTATCCCAGTTACATACCAAATATTTTCTGTCTCTTCCTCACCGTGTACATTTTCTTCAATTGACAGTGTATAATCATACACATTTGATATATCAGAAAATTCCTTTCCTTCAAAAGTTACATTTTTATCAGAAGCACCTATCATGATAGAAGAATTTTCTTTATCTGAAAAATCATGATTTACCAAGCCATTAATAGAAGTTTTTCCTGCTTGTACATAATTATTTTGTGGAACATCAGCTTTTGTTATATATATACCATCTGTTTTAGTCATACTTTGATCTTTATCCTCTGGAGAGATATCCAGAATATATGTTCCTCCACTTCCAGTTGCATTATCTATGAGTACATACTGGCTTTCATCTACAGTTTCTCCTTTATGGTTCTGTGTCATATCTACTATCCCATTTTCCATGTCAAGCTTTGATACTCCACTTGCTGATAATACATACCATACTGCTTTATTTTTTAATCCTAAATCAAATATCCCTCCATTACTTTTATATGTTGCCCCTTCTAAATATGAATCATTAGTATCTAATAGAATACTTGTTACCCCTTTTGAATTTATTGTTCCTTGTATTTTTTTGGTATATCCTTCATCTTGAATTAATACATTTCCACCAGTGTTAAATATTGCATATTTATCTGAATATATATTAGTTCCACCATTAAAAGTAGTATTTCCATTATTTAGATTATATATAGCTATTGTGAAGTTATTGTTTTTTCCAAAAGCATTTATATTACTTCCATTCCCAATAGTAGTCTTTGCATCAGATGTATATATACTACTTGCAGTAGAAATATTATCTCCATCAACCGTTATTGTAGCTCCTTCTCCGATAGTTAAAGTAGAGTTATTTCCATTATAGAGAGTTGTTGTTGTTGCTGAATTTTTTCCTCTTGCCTCTATATAGGCATTATCTCCTATAGTCAATTCAGAATTTTTATTATTTACAATAGCATAATTACTAAATTTTCTAGCTTCAGAAGTAAAATCAGAAGTAATAATTGAACCATTTCCAATTTTAATTTTTCCTCCATTTAAATTATTTATTGCTTCACTAGAAACTTCTTTACTTTCTTTTGTTCCAATTGCAGATACTCCTAATACTAATCCATTTCCAGCAGTTATTGTCTCCCCATTTTGATTATTTATTGCTATTGCCCAGCTCTTACTTGTATGTGTATTATTTACATCTAATAATTCTGCTTTAATTTTTACATTATCTCCTATTGTAATTTTACTTGTATTTTCATACATAGTTGCTGTACCAATACCATTTATTCGCCCCATAGATGAGCTTACATTTATTTCACTATTACTTCCAATTTCAGTATTAGTATTAGCAGATACATTTATTCCATCTAGTGCTAAGGATTCAAAATTTCCTAGAGCTTCTACATTTATTTCTGTTCTTTCCCCTATTTTTAAATCTCCCCTTGTTGTATTATTTATTCCAACTATCCTTCCTGTATTAAAATCTCCTTCTATTTTTGCATTTACTTTTAAACCACTTGATAAATTAGTTTTATTAGCATAATTTGTTAATCCAAATACCGTTGCTCCTTTTTTCGTATCCGTTGTCTCATCAACTTTCACTGTTGTTGTTATAGAATCAATTTTTACTGTTATATTTTCAGAGGTTTCTATTCCTAATCCTAAAGCTACTTGTGAGGATTCTTTTTCTATATTTTCTATTTTTAAAACTGTATCTTTATCCTTACCTGTTATTATTTTCTCATAGTCTTCTCCAAAAGCAAAATTATTTAATAAAAAAGTAATTATTGCTATTAGAGTTATATTTTTTCCCCTTTTTTTATTAGTTCTTTTCACCATTTTCATTAATTTTTCCATTAAATTATCTCCCCTTAATTTTATTTTTATTATATTTTTTAACGCAGAAAAAATAAGTGTTCTTGTTTATGTATAAAAGCGAATAGTAATGGCTTTACTTTAGGCAATTTTTCCAATCTCATTTTTTTAATCTCTATTTTTTTAATCAATTTTTTTCTTGACTTTTTTAAATTTAAAGATTATAATCGTATAAGAGAAAAGTTCGCTTTTATACATAAATGCGAACAATAGTAAGTTGTTTAGTTTTATAGATATTTTTCAGAGCACTTCAAACTATGCTCCTTTGCTATCTTTTATCAGTTGATTTAAAAAAAGATTTTTCTAAATCAGTTTTCAAAATAAAAATCCCCAGCAAATTTATACTGAGGATTTTTTTGTTTTTTGTAGGTTTAAATTTATTCCAGTAAAAAAATCAAGCTCCTTGTGTAGATTAAAATACTTGTTCCCATTCTTCTGTGAAGAATGTCTCCCTCTTCCACTTTGTTGTAAATAGTATTTCTATGCTTTTTAAAATATTTTGCCACCTCGTTTATTGTGGTCCACTCTCCCAGTTCTTTCACTATTTCATCTGCTAAAGTTTTATTCATTGGGGATAGATTTCCAAGTTTTTTAAAAATATATTCCTCTCTCTCCATACATCAGTCTCCCTTTTTAGTTTTAATACATAAATTCAAAAAACTTCTGCTTTGTCATCCCTCTTTTGCTCTTCCCTGTTACCTGTACAGGAAAGCACATGTCAATTATCCTGTCTCTTATTCTGTTCTGTCCATGACTTGAAAACTTCTCGCTTATCTCGCACTTTTCCTCATCTTTGCTGAAATTCAAATTTGTAGATATTATCAAAGGTTTTTCACTTCTGTATCTTGCGTCTATGAGATTATATATTTTTTCTCCTCTCCATCCAGTTTGATTTTTATCCAATCCCTTTTCTCCACCAAAATCATCTATCACCAGAAGATCGCATTTTTCCACCTGCTTCAGAATATCTCTTTCAGCTGCTCCCCACTCTATTGTGAGCTTATTGAGATACAGCCCCAGATTCATTACCAGTACTGTCTTTCCTCTCTCCATGAGGTAGTTTGCTATACAGGCAGTAGTGAAAGTCTTTCCTGTTCCCACCCCTCCATAGAACAACAGCCCTTCCTGCTTCTCTTTTTTCATAAAGCTTTTTACATACTGCTGTGCCAGCTGCATTTGTTCGCACTTTATATCAGCATTTTCAAATCTGCTGTTTTGAAATTTCTTGTCTATTACAGAGATATCCTTGCATTTCTGCATTTTTTTCTCTATATTTTCTCTGGTTCTTTTTCTTTCCAACTCTTCCAGTTCTCTTTCTTTTTTCTTTTCCAGACAGTCGCATGTTGGAAGATACTCTAAATTTTTTCTAAAAGTTTCAGAAAGGTTTTTAAGATAATCACTCTCATTCTTCACATATTCTTTTCCGCAGTATTCACACTTCTTCATCTTCAATTCCATCCTCTTTTGCTATTTTATTTAAAAGCTCCTTGATAAAGTTCCCTGTAGAATCCTCATATACCGGTCTCACGAATTTTTTCTTAGATTCCTTTTTCTCTTTGCTCTTTTGTTCTTTGTCCTTAAAGTTTCCATTCAAGGCTTTCTTTAGGTTCTCTATCTTGAATATGCTGTTGATGCTCATATTGTTTTTAACAAACTCTGACTTTGACATTAGTGTCAGTGCTTCAAAAAGTTTTACAGCGCCAAGTTCTCTCCACACTCCCAAGAGTACATAGTTGTCTGGGCGATAGTTATATTCTGGTAGCCCTAGCTCCTTATATTTTTTTAATATATCCTGTATCTCCATAGGTGCATCGCTGAGTTTTTCTTTTTCCTCTTCTCCTGTGTGTGTATTATTTATATCTTTTACTCTTTTAATATCTTCTAAATAAGAACTATCTTCTGATGGCTCTAAAAATTCAGTAATGGTTTTATCAGGAATGATATTTTCAGGAGTGAATATTAATCTTTTCCCTTTAAACTTTCCCTTGCTTCTTTCCTCCACCAGCTGTATCACTTTTAACTTTTCAAATATTTTTAATCCTTTAGGAATCCAATCCTTGCTTAAACTACTATATTTGGCTATTGTTTGAGTGTAGTATTTGATATCTCTCCCATTAAAATCACTGTAGATTTCAGTAAGAGTTAAATACAGATTTCTAAGCTTGTCATGTTCCTTTCCCTCATACTGACATCTCAATAATCGCAGTATCTTTTTTTCCTGCCAGCAGAATGGTTGATTCTTTGTGTTTCTTTTGTTCTCCATTGTTCACTCCTTTAATTTCATAGTAATATATACTAACTTATTTATATCTAATACCTTTTTTTTAATATTTTTTAAAGCTATTTAAAATTTTTATAAATATAACGATTCATATACTAGCATAACATTCTATTTTTGTATATCAAAAAAATAAAATCTGGAATAAATACACAAATAAAAAAAATTTTGAAATTCTTCTAACATTGCTCTTAATCAATTTATTCTTTTAGTGTTTTTCAAGGCATTTTTTTAATAAAATTTTTTTTGTTTTTTTCATTTCAAAAAGTTCATCATTTTCATCACAATTTCAAGAAATAAACTACCAAAACAAAAAATCACCCACAAGGTAAAATTACCTCACGGGTGATGATTTTTTTATTAAAATAAGTTTTTTATGTGGATTTAGTCTCGTTAAGTTTTTTGTCCTTATTTTTCAATATTTTCTCTACTGATTTTTGTCTACCTTTTATAGTTTTACAACATTATAGGCAGATAATTTCCTATGATAATTATTATATTACATTCAAATAATATAATTATATTATTTCTCTTTATCTTTATAAATGTTTTCTACAAATTTTTTATATATTCAAATTATTAATGATTCTCCCAAAAAAAAGAGATACCTAGTTGTAACAGATATCTCTCTACTTAATTTATTTAAAATTTAAATTTATATACCTTTTTAGGTCGCCCTCTTGTTATCTTTTCAATAGAATAATCTGCCATTTTACTGTCTTCAAGTTTAAGAAGTATTCTGCTTGTTGTTCTTTCAGTAGTATTCAGATATTTTGCCAGTTTATCTATTGTTACTTCTTCCCCTCTTTTGTATAGTTCTATAAGCTCTCTTGCTTTTTCTCCAGATATATTTATTTCTTTTAATCTTTCTATTATATCCAGATCTTTTTTACTCTCTTCTGAAGTACCAGTAAGTATTGTTGTTCCTCCAGCTTCTACCAAGCACAGTACCTCTCCATTAGATTCCACATTTTTTCTATATGATTCATCAGCATAGAATCTAGCTTCACTGATACTAGCTCCCCCACCCCATCCAATATTCACTTTTGATTTATATTCTTTTTTAATTATCTCCTTAGGATTAATATTAATAAACTCTTTCTTCAGCATAAACACTTCTACATAATCCTCTACACTTTGAGTGATGAAATTTTTAAAATCATATCCAAGCCTGTTTTTCAATTCATTTATATTTCCATCGGAAGTTATTTTTCCCATTACTATTTCCTTACTGTCAGCTTTAGAAGCTTTGATATCTCTTATGGCAAATTCAACAGTCTCTTTTATAGTATTTTTAGATGGAAACAGGAATATATGAGGTACATCTAAAGTATCTAAAAACGAAAGCATATTACTTATTCTTGTTAAAATCAAATCAACTTTATTCTCAGCTATTAATCTAAGATATTTTTCTTTAAAATTCTCATATAGTCTTACATCACTGTAGTCCAATGGAAGAAATATCGGCTCTTTTCCTTTGGTAAAAGTGTCTTCCAGCCAGTATTCTTTTTCAGCTTCAGATACAAAATCTATATAGACTCTTGAAAAATCTATTCCCGGATTTTCAGACAGTACCTGAAAAAGACACTTGTATAATTCATATTTAGCAATTTCTATATAGTATACAGGTGTAGTTATTTTTGTATTTTTCCTTATAATCTCAAAACCAATAGGTCCGCTGGTAACTACTCCATCAAATTTATGAGCATTTTCTCTGTATATATCCTTTAATTGATTAAGATTATCATAAAAAATATATTCCTTTTCTCCCTCTACATCTTTCAAAGCATCTCTCACATATGAATAAGAATTTTTGGGAGTTAAAATCGCTATTTTTATCATAAACTTTTCCTTTCATTCGTTTTTTATCATTCACTTTAATTATACCACATTTTTAGAAAATTTATGATTTTGATTTTATTTCTATAAGTTTTGAGCTATAATATGTCTATAAATATTTCAAAATTTCTATCTTAAAGGGGGAGAGTGTTTTGTGGTTTTTTATTACTTTTTTCGTTGGTTTAATAGGAGCTGGTATTGCTTTAAAATGCAAAGTTCCTGCTGGGGCTATGATAGGTT
The DNA here is from genome assembly GCF_003019675.1 of Fusobacterium ulcerans. Taxonomy (NCBI): domain Bacteria; kingdom Fusobacteriati; phylum Fusobacteriota; class Fusobacteriia; order Fusobacteriales; family Fusobacteriaceae; genus Fusobacterium; species Fusobacterium ulcerans. The sequence continues at coordinate 3,246,432 of NZ_CP028105.1, forward strand.
CATTGTTTGCAGTTGCTATTTTCAGTATTGTTACTGGAAAGGCTTATCTTCCACAAAGTTATAAGGTGATAGCTCAAATATCTACTGGGGCATTTATAGGGGCGCGTATTAAATACAATGATATTGTTGAGCTGAAAAAGGTTTTCAAACCTGCTGTTATAATGGTAATTCTTATGGCTCTCATTAATTTTGTAATGGGATATTTCCTCTACAAATCATCTGATATGGATATGAAGACAGCTCTTTTCTGTACTGCTCCTGGGGGAATAATGGACATGACATTGATAGCATATGACTTTGGAGCTGATACATCTAAAGTTGCTGTTATGCAGATGATGCGTCTGGTTTCTGTTATGTGCCTTATCCCTGTTCTAATAAAAGGAGTTATCAGATATTACAAGGCTAAATCTCCTGCTGATAATATTGATACAGCAAAAACAGCTGAAGAGAAAGTTATCAAGAATGAAAAGGAAAAAACTCCTTTTATGGTAAATTTCAAGAAAATAGCTATAACAATGATAATTGGAACTATCTCTGGTTTTATTGGATATTTTGCTGGAATCCCTGCTGGAGCTATGAGTGTGTCTATGGCTGGAGTAGCAGCATATAATATAAAAAGCAATAAAGCTTTTATGCCAATAAAATTAAGACAGTTTATTCAGGTATTAGGAGGAGCTTTAATTGGGGCTAAAATGACAATGGGTGATCTTCTTGGATTAAAAACAATTGCAGTTCCTGTGCTTATAGTTATCAGTGGTTTCTGCCTTATGAATCTTATACTTGGGATAATGGTATACAAGATAAGCGATTTTAATATTCCCACATCTATGTTCTCAGCTGCTCCTGGAGGAATATCAGATATAGCTATAATAGCTGGTGAGTTAGGAGCTGATACTCCTAAGGTTGCTGTTATGCAGTTTATCAGATTAGTATCTGTTATTGCTTTCTATCCTATTTTGATTAAAATTATAATTCAATATTTCTAATATAGTTTACTACTAAAAAATAGCTTTCTATGATAAAATAAATCTTCTCATAGAAAGCTATTATTCTTTTGTACTACACTTTTCTTTTACAGTCTCTTACAGATAAAAACTTCTGACATTTTTATTTTTTAACTTTCTACATATTTTTTATTAAAAAATTTCAATTCTGTTTCTGCTATGACAACTGAAGCAAATATCAGTAATCCTCCCATAACAGTCTTCATTGTCACTGGATCTCCCAAAAGAATAACAGAAGTTATAGCTCCAAAAAGTATCTCTGTTGATAATATAAGGGAAGCTGTTGAGGATTCCACATATTTTTGTGCTGTTGTCTGAACCAAATATGCTATCAAGGTATTAAATATTATCAAAAATCCTACTGCCACTACCTGTACAGTTGTAAGTCTAGTAGTCACAATAGAAAAATTTTCATAAGTTATATTTAGCAAAAGAGTCAGCAGCCCCCCACTAAACATTTGAAAAGCATTTATAACAACTGGGTTCATCTTCCCTATCCTTGCTCCTATAATAGATATTTGAAGAGCAAAGAAAAAAGCACAAATCAATGTCAATACATCTCCGTAATTCATTGACAGATCTCCATCCAGAGATAAAAATCCTATCCCTGTAAAACATATTATAGAGGAAATATAAGTTATCAATTTAGGTCTCTTTTTAGTAAGCATCCACAGCATAAATGGTACGCATACTACATAAGCTCCAGTTATGAAAGCATTCTTAGAAGAAGTTGTATGCATAAGACCTACTGTCTGCAATGAGAAAGCAGTTCCCAATACTAACCCAGCCCCTAATCCGAGTTTCATTTCTTCTTTTGTTATCTTCACTTTTTTTATAAAAAGGAATAAAAATATGAGGAGAGAAGCTATTAAAAATCTTAAACTCATAATAGCATTTGGTGCCATACCACTATCCAAAGCTATTTTAGTTATAGGAAATCCCCCACCCCAAGTTGCTGCTACACATACCAGCGCAATTTTACATACAGTCTTTTTCTGCACAATTATCACTCCTTATATCTATTCTGCTCTTATATAATACTCTATATTTCAAATAAAATCAATTTAAATAATATTATAGCACTTAAAGAGTGATTTTCATTCCATCTTCTGATATCATTATTTCTGATTTTTCCACTTTTTCTCTCAGTTCTTTATTAGTAAATAATAGGTTTGTATGATTAAAATGAGTCAGTATAATTTTTTTATCTTTTAAATTCCAGTTGTTTTCCTCTATAAATTTTATTGTTTCCTCTACAGTAGGATGAGGTATCTCTTTAAAATTTCTTCCTCTTATATTTCCAATTTCTTCCTTTGTATAAAATGTAGCATCTACAGCTAAATAATCACACTGTTTAAAAATGTCATTTAATTGATCTTCAAATCCTTCCCAGCTGTCTATGTCAGGTACAAAGAAAAAACTTTTCTCTCCTTTTATTATAAATCCATGTGTATCAGCAAACTCATTTCTATGAGGAACTTCTACAGGGATTATTTTTATATCATTATCCAATACTAATTCTTTTCCGCTTTCAAATTCTACCAGCTCTATATTTTTAAGTTTTACTAATTGACTCCAAGGAGCATTATTTCTTAAAAATTCTGCCATTTTTTTACTCACATATACTTTTACTTCTTTTGAATTAAGAGCTTCTCTCCCTAAAAACATCAATCCTGTATAGTGTCCCATATGTGCATGAGTTAAAAATATTCCATCTAGTTTACCATTTTCATCTGCTATAAAACTTTGGTATTGTTTGGAAAAGCTAGGTGTTGCCTCTATCATATACCTATTTCCTGTTTCAGTATTTTCTATTCCAATGGCTGCTTGCAATACTTCTTTTCTTTTTCCTGCTCTTATCTCTGTACACATCTCACATTTGCAGCCAATTTGTGGAATCCCTCCATCCTGTGCTGTTCCCAAGAATTTTACTACTACACTCATCATTTCCTCCTGTTTTACATTCTCTATGTATATATTATCTAATAAACTATTTTTATACAAGTTATTTTAATAGCGGAATTATTTTTTCGAATACTTTATATTCATTTCTGGATTATTTTTTAATCATATTTATATAAAAAATCTATTTCATATAAACTATGAATTGATTAAAAGATTGACTATGGTTTTATTGTATGATATTATAAGGAGGTAGAACAATGACAGTTTGTTTCTAATACCCATAGTTCACTCATGTGAACAACCCATATAACCCTGACTTACATAGGTTGGGGTTTCCCTTATTTAATAAATAAAATATATTTCAAATAAATATTTTTGTTTAATTTATGACCAATAAATAAACTTTGTGATTGGGGTTTATTTATTAACCATACAATTTTAGGATATTCCTAGTCCTAAAAAAGACAGAAGCTATAGATAACTCTATTTTCTGTCTTTTTTAATTGCTTGTTTATATTTTAATTAATATAAATATTTTCAATCTTTGAATTTTGAATCATAGTGTAGAAATTCTAATAAAGATCCAAAATAGCTACCAAAAGCTTCTCACATCATTATAACGTTTTTATTTTCTCTATCCAAGAAGAAAAATGTTTGCACTCTTTAAGTATTATATCAATTCCCATTTTTTTTGATACCAATGTTCCATTTGTTATTTTAGCATAATTAGGTATAAGAGATTCTAACCTTTTAGAAGGTGCTGTTTCTGGAGAATTATTTATATGTTCTGGTGATGTAGCTTCATCACGCATATGTTGAATTTTAGCAACTATATTATCATTAGCTATTTCTGAAAATGATGTTGGTGAAGAAAAAAGCAATCCTTCAAATTCATGAAGTATAAAATTGAAAAAGAAGTTATTCTCTCCAATATCTTTGTTAATAGCTTTTTCAATAATATCCATTCTTTTATAAATGTCAACTTCTGTACAATTAATCTCTGGTGTATTTACAGGCATAGCATAATAATCAAACATTGTAGTTATAATCGCATTTTTATGCTGTCTACAAAGAATTTGTACCTCATTTTTAATTTTATTATAGTCGCTGACTCCACCACGATGCTTAATTGAGGCTGTCCTTTTAGTTGTACAAACTATAGGAACAGCAAATATCATAATATTTGCTAAATATGGAGCTAATACTTCATTTATAAAAGATTCTTCTGTTTGTCCTTCGCAATAAATATATACTATTTTCATTTTGAAAGTCTCCCTCCCAAAATATTTTTCTTCCAAAGGTCCCCTAAAGCATAATCACTTTCAAGCCACGCTTCTAAGCCATTGATATCTAATCTTTTAAAAATAGAACCCTCTTCACTACGATTAACAACTATAACATCTTCTACATCAAATTCATTCAACAATTCTACAGATTGAGTAGATATAATTATCTGCTTTTCATCTGGAAGCTGTTTAACCATTTCTGAAAAAATAGTAATTGCATAAGGGTGCAGTCCTAATTCTGGTTCATCCACTACAATTGTTGCTGGCTGTAGTTCAGGCGGCTGCAATAATAAAGCTGCAAGACATATAAATCTTAAAGTTCCATCTGAAAACTGAGAAGCATTAAAAATATCATCACAGCCCCTTTGTTGCCATTTCAAAATAATCAGCTCATTATTTGATTCTTGTGGTTCCAAAATAAAGTCTTTAAAATAAGGAGCTATTAATTGGATTGTACCTACTATTTCATTATAATTTTTTTCATAATTATTTTTTAGACGATATAAAAATGCAGCTAAATTCCCTGCATCATATGATAAAACTTTATTATTAGAAATATTGTGTTCTTGCTTAACTTTTGCACTTTTTCCAGTGTCATGAAAATGATATACCCTCCAATTTTGTTTTGAGAGAATTGGCTTAATATAGTCATCAAGTTTATTATTTGACCCTATTTCCCACAATGATTCAATATGTCCTTTTGAAACAGTGCTTTCATTTTCCCATTGCCCATGGTACCCGAAATATTCTTTTTTAAAAATAATTCTATTATCATCAGTTGGTATCAAATCAAAACCATATGAATTATTCCCAAAAAATACTTCAAATGATATTTCATCTGTTACTTTTCTGCCATTGTAAAATAAAGAATTTAAACCTCTTTGTGCCACTGAAACTTGTAAATTTTTTCCTAAAATATTTTGAAGCAATGCAAAAGCTGAAATAAAATTTGATTTCCCTGCTCCATTACTTCCAATCAAAACATTTATTTTATTAAGTTTTATACTACATTTTTTTATTGATTTATATCCTGAAATATCAATTCTACTAAGTTGACCAGCAGATAGCTCCATTGCATACCTCCATTAATATCATTTACAATTATTAAGTTTATTACATTATATTTTAAAATATAGAAAAACACAAGATTATATTTTCATACGTTTTAACACTATTATTTTGATTACAAAGCATCTATTCACTCTTTTTTTATTAAAGTATTCCTACTAACTTTCTTAATTCCAAAAGATCTTTTATTTCATAATCAGGTTTTATATTTTCTATGCTGCTTTCACCATTTGGATTATACCAGCACGTTATTATTCCAGCATTTTTCCCACCTTGTATATCAGCAGTGAGAGAATCTCCTACCATCATTATTTTCTTTTTTGGTATGTCCTCTATTTTTTGAAATATATGTTCAAAATATTCTTTGTGAGGTTTATTGTAGCCAATCTCTTCTGATACAAACATATAATCAAGATATTTATCCAGCCCTATCTTTTTTATTCTTCTTATTTGAATATCATTTCCTCCATTGGAAGCTACTCCCAGTTTTATCTTATTTTCATGAAGCTCCTGACATATTTCCATAGCATTATCTAAAAGATAAGCACCTTCTTTTAATCTGTTTCTATATTTAAAATTAAATGTATCTATATCAGTTTCTATTCCATATTCTGAAAATAGCTGCTCATATCTTTTGTAAGCCAGCTGTTTTTTATCAACAAGACCTTTCTCCAGCTGCTTCCAATAGAAAATATTTATTTCATGGTATCTATTCAGAATCTCATCATTGCAGATAAAATTATACTCATTTAATGTATCTGCCAATGCATTTTTTTCAGCTAAATCAAAGTCAAGAAGTGTTCCATCTATATCAAATAATATCAAATCAAATTTCATCTTTTCCCCTCACATTATAAGTTTATACTATAATTATATCATATATAAACCCTAAAAATATATTCAAAGTATTTATTTAAGTGGAAAAATCTTATTAAAAATGTTAAAATTTATTGAAATATTTTTTATAATTGGAGGAGAAATGGCTGTTTATACAGTTCTTAATATAGAGGACATCACTACTATTTTAGCTAAATATAATCTTATCCCTCTGCATTACGAAGGTATAAAAGATGGGATACTCAATACTAATTATCTTGTTTTTACTTCAAAAGGGAAATTTGTATTGAGAGTTTTAGAAGGTCACCGCAGCTATGAAGCTGAAAAAGAGGAATTGGATTTTCTTCTGGAATTAAATACAATAATTCCATGTTCTGTTCCATGCAGTACTGTAGATGGTGAAGTATTAATAAAATATAATGGAAGAATGATGAGTCTTTTTTATTTTATTGAGGGAGAAAAACTTACTGAAATAAATGAAAATTTTCTGACTCAAATTGGAAGATTACTTGGAAAAATGCATCTTTTTTCTAAAAACAAGGTACTGAACAGAAAAACAAGAATAGATGAAAAGTACTATTTTTCAAAAATAAATATGGAACAGGTTCCAATAACAGAGGAAGAGAGAAAAAATCTTTTATCTCTCTATGAAAAAATTTCTATGATAGATTTTTCTTCTCTTCCCTGTGGTGTAATTCATAATGATATTTTTCCAGATAATATCTTTGTCAAAGATGGAGTTGTTTCTGGAATTATTGATTTTAATGATTCTACCTTTGCTCCTTTTATCTTCGATCTTGGAATAGTTATCAATTACTGGATAAGAATAAATAATTTCCCTCCAGAGATTGAAAAAAGATATGTTGAGATATTTTTAAATTCTTATGAAAGCGTGAGAAAACTCACTCCAGAGGAAAAATCTCTTTTGGATATGGGAATACTCAAAATGGCCCTTGCCTTTATTTTCCTGAGAATAAACAAATTCTCTGTAGAAGATAATCATAATATTTTAATAGAAGATAAAACTTATTATGAACTTTTGCCACTGCTAAAATACTATCATATATAAGAAATATAGAATTATAGAAAAAAATAATTGACACTTATTATATTTTATGATACCATATCTTAGTTCAAAAGCCCCGTTCGTTCAGTGGTAAGGACATCAGATTTTCACTCTGGCAACAGGGGTTCGATTCCCCTACGGGGTACCATTGTGTACTTTAACTCAAAACTAATTGTTTTGAGTTTTTTTATTTGCCTTCTTTATTTCTATCATTTATCTCAAATATATCTATTAGTTACTAATATCATTTTCATTCTCACAATTAAATAACCAATCATTAGACTTTTTTAATTGAGCGTAATGTAAAAAAGAGACCAGCATAATACTGATCTCTTTCATATTTAAATTAGAATTCTTTTCCACCAGATACAACGATATCTTTCTCATAAGCTTTAACAGCTTTTATTGATACTTCTAAAGCTTTTGTAATTCTAGATAATTCCATGTATGGTGTATTTTTCTTGTCTATTACCTGCTCAGGTATATATGGAACATGGATAAATCCACCTCTGATATTATCTAATTTATTTTTGTTTAGATAATAAAGAAGAGAGTACATGATATGGTTGCATACATATGTTCCTGCTGTATTAGATACTGCTGCTGGTATAGAAGCTTTTTTCAATTCCTCTACCATTCCTTTGATAGGAAGAGAAGTGAAATATGCTGTATCTCCATCTTCAAATACAGGAGTATCCACTGGTTGATATCCGTCATTATCAGGAATTCTTCCATCGTCTAAGTTTATAGCTACTCTTTCTACACAGAATTCATATCTTCCTCCAGCCTGACCTACACATATAACTACATCAGGTTTTACAGAGTCTATATTTTCAAATAATTTCTTTGCTGATTTTTTAAATACAGTTGGTATTTGAAGTTTTATAACTTCTATTCCATCAATATTATCTGGCAACGCTCTTACTGCTTCCCATGCTGGATTTATTTTTTCTCCTCCAAATGGATCAAAACCAGTTATTAATACTTTCATAATATTACCTCCTAAGTTTTTCTTTTATCTATTTAAATTGCCGAATTAGAAAGCAAATAAATACATGATGATGATATGAATTATAAGCATTACTATAGCTATTGGAGCTTGAACAAATATAACACTGTTCTTATTTTCCATTTCCAAAATAGAAGCTGGAACAATATTAAAGTTAGCCGCCATAGGTGTCATTAAAGTTCCGCAATATCCTGCTGTCAATCCAAGTGCTCCAACTAATGCTGGGTTAGCTCCTAAATTAATAACAAATGGAACTCCTATTCCTGCTGTAATAACTGCGAAAGCTGCAAAGGCATTTCCCATTATCATTGTAAATACTGCCATAGCCACACAGTATCCAATTACTCCTAGAAGTCTGTTTCCATCAGGGATAACTCCTCCCATTAATGAAGCAATAACTTCTCCTACTCCAGCTTTAGCAAATACTGATCCTAATGCACCAAGAAGCTGAGGCAGTATAACAGTTGCTCCCATTTGCTGTAATATTCTTGATGACTCATGTGGTATCATAGCAGGTGATTCTTTAGTTACTATTAAAGATATAACAAGAGCAGCTAATGCTCCTCCTCCCAGCCCTACAAGTCCTCCTAACGGAGTAAACTGAGCTATGGCAAAAGCTACTATTCCTATTGATAAAGCAGGAAAGAATATAAGGTTTCCTAATTTAGCAGCTTGCTTTTCTCTAAATTCTTCACTACTGTTAGCAAGTGATCCGATTTTTATATTTTTAGTAGCTGTAATTAATCCCATTACAAGCAAAGAAGCTCCAACTATAACTGGATTGATATATGGTCCTAATATAAATACAAGTCCAAAGATTATCCAGAAAGCAGCACTTCCTATTCTTTTATCATTTTTTTGATCTCTCAAAGCATATATTCCACATAGTATAGAGATTATTCCGCAGATGACATACATTATCTCTAAAATTAAATTTATAGTTTCTTTCATTTAGCTCTCCCCCATTATCTCTTAGTATTTCTTAAACTCTTATCGAACATATAGTTTCTTATAACAGAAACAACTATTGAAATTACTGCAACTGGAATACTGCATTTTGCTACTGCATAAGGTTCAACATTTGTTATTTCAAGTTCTTTTAGAGTTCCAACTATCAACAATACTCCCGATGAAGCTATAAATACATTTTGTCCATAGAAGTTTCCATAGTTTTCCATACTTGTAGCAAGAGCTTTTAATTTTTCATCAGTCTTAGCATCTACTGTTCCTTCTTTTTCAGCTGCTCCCTTTACCATTGGATAAACAAGTGGTCTGATGAACTGTACGTGACCGCTTAATCTAAGTGAAAACGCTGCTGCTATTGTTCTTACAATAACATATATACTTAAAACTTTTCCACAAGTAGCTCCTTTTAATTCAGAGATACATTTTGCTGCTCTTTCTCTAAGTCCGTTTCTCTCCAAAATTCCTACTACTGCTAGTGTTAGAAGAAGAAGTGTCATATATCTTGTACTTACAAATGCTTTCCCCAACACTTCAAGAATCTCAACAAACCCCATATTTGCAACCAATCCTGTTGCTACTCCAGCTATAAGTACAACAGCTATGGTATCAAACTTTAATACAAATCCTAAAAGTATTATCAATACTCCTATTAACTTAATCATAATTTCCTCCTTGAATATTTTAATCTATAAATATCATTATCCTATTTTATAGCATATTTTATTAAAATTTAAAAGGAATTTTTTCATTTAGATTCCTCTTTAATTGCATTTAAAACATTATTTTGCAAAAAGTAAAAAAATGGAAAAAAAATTTCTCAACAATTTATTATTTAAGATATTTTTAAAAGTTTTTTTAACTTATAAGCTAAGAGTTTAATCAAAACCATATTTATATAAAATGATTTATTTATTCATACAAAAACAACAGGTGACTAAAAATTAAAATTAAATTTTAGAAATTCCTAAAATTATATTTTCAATTATCAGCCACCTGGTTTAAAGTTTTAATTATTTTCTATTTTTTCCCCGTTTTCATATTTTTCTATTCTCTCAAGAGAACCATTTTTTGAATAAAATTTCCATTCTCCATCAAGGAGTCCATTTTTGTAAAAACCATCACTGGCAATTGATCCATTTTCATAAAATGATATATAATTACCTTCTAATTTGAAATCATGATAATTTCCTATAGTTGATATTTTGCCATTTTCATAGTAAATTTTAAATTCCCCTTTTCCGCTTAGTTCATGCATATTCTTTAGTTTTATTTTTTCTTTTGGACTGTGCAAAGAAACTTTCTTTTTGAAATTTATTAAATTAAAGACTGCAAAAAAAACTAAAATTGCTAATCCTATTTTCAAATTTGATACCTACTTTCACTTTTATCTTTAAAACTTGTTCTCTCTATTATTTTACATGATAAATTAAATAGCTGCAACTATTTTTATCTTCTCTCTTTCAAAAATTTAAAATATCTTTCTTCGTAGACATTAATATAATAACAATAACTATGTTAAATTTTTATAAAAATATAATTTAAAATTTATATTTTCCATTTTTTGAACAACTATAAATCTACTTCATTGTAATTCATATAAAAAAATGGTAAAATAATTATCATAATTAATTCTAAAAATTGAGGTCACTTTATGGAAAAAAATTCCACTTTTCTTAAACACAAAAAAATAATATTGATAGATAAGACAAATTTCGAGTCTTCTATAGCTCTTATCTTGAGAGAACCAGATATAGATTATTTGATATTCTTAATTTTCAGAAATAATATTGAAGAAAATCTTGAACTCCTTAAAGAGCTTAAAAGATACTTTTTTAATCCTTCTAAAAGTGAATATCTATCTAATACAATAATTTTTACTGAAAGAGAATATCTAGCTAATGATATGGGTGTCAAAGCTGTGCTTACAGCTAAGGATATCCAGAATTTTGATATTGCCTCTTTAAATTCAGTGTATGAAAAATATAATTTTTCAGAAAAAACACTGGAAAATTTCCTTGTGGAAAATTCAGCAGAATTTTCATATAAGATAGATATTTATGATGAACATGATCCCTGGATTACTTCTATTAATGGTATAGGGCTTCTTTTTATCAGTGATACTACATATGACAAAATTATGTGCAATTATCATAAAGTAAAGAATCTTTATCCTGATGTTACTATTGTTACATTCAAAGGAAAAGATGACAGTAAACCTCTTGGCCTCCTTAAATTGATTGGAGCTGATGCTCATATCACTTTGGGGATTACCAGTACAAAACATATTGAATATACTAAACGGATTGATGCTTTGGTATATAATAGAAGTCCTTATTCTGAAAGTAATCTTAAAAAATTTGTGATGGAAATATTAAGAGAGAAAAATTTTAAAAATAATTTATTCTATTTTAGAGATTTTCTTGGAATACCTGAAAAAAATTTCGATGCTGATCTGTTTTATGATGAAGAGGAAGAAATGAATAAAAAGGAAGAAAAGTATTTTAGATTAAAAGTAATTACTGCAAATAAGGAAGATAATCAAAAAACTTATATAGAAAAAGACTGTATATATTTATGCAGAGAAAAAGAAAAAAATAAAAATGAAATATATCATTTTGAAAGAATTGATAAAATAGATTAGTCTTGTATGTTAAAAATCCTCCTAGTTCTTAGGAGGATTTTTTTATAAAACATCTTGGGGAAAGATTTTATATGTTTAATATATCATCTTTTTGTGACAGTTGTGTGTCGAAAATCCTTCATATTTTTATTTTATGAAATTTTTTTATCACAAAAAAACAACTCCTTATTTTTAATTCCACAAGAAGTTGTTTTTAATTTATAATTTTATATTTTTTATTAATTCATCTATATTGTTGTAACAGTTAGGATATTGAATTTTAGGCTTATCTAAAAGTATTACTTCTATTCCTTTTTCATTACAGGCATCTATTTTTTCCTTTTCTCCCCCTGTATCTCCACCTTTTTTAGTCACTAAATATTTTATATTCAGCTGTTCTATCATGGCTTTATTCATATTCAAAGAGAAAGGTCCCTGCATAGCTATTATATTCTTTGGAAGTATTCCGTTATCTTCACATTTTTTTACCATATCCCATTTAGGAAGTATTCTAAAGTAGAATTTTTTCAATTCCTTCACTTCAGCAAAATGCTCTATATTGTTGCTTCCTAATGTTACCAGAATATTTCCTTCCAGCCCATCACAATATTTTACCAGATCATCTATATTTTCAAACTCACTAAATCTGTCAGGAATAATATGTATCTCTTCCCTCTCAAATCTATAGTAAGGAATGGAAAATTCTTCAGCAGCCCTCATAGCATTTTTAGATACTTCAAAGGCATAAGGATGGCTCATATCTACAATTATATCAATAGAATTTTTTTCTATAAACACTCTCATAGTTTCTAAAGGAAGCTTTTCAGATATCACTTTCACAGGAAGTCCTTCTAAAAGTTTTCCTCCATATTCAGTAGCTGTTGAAACAATGATATTTTTATCAGCAGATGCAAATTTTTCTAAGAAATCTCTTGAATCCTTTGTCCCGCCAATAACCCAGATCATAACTTATATCCTCTAGGTGTAATCATTTTATTGTCCTTTACATAAGACTTTGAATTTCCTATTATAACCACTGTAAACATATCTATTTCATGGTCTAGGAAATGCTCAAGGTCAGTCAAAGTATAGTTCTGATCCTCTCTTCCCACATGTCTTAACAATGCTACTGGAGTAGTTGGAGCTTTATGTCTCATCATTATTTCTCTTGCTTCTACAATTTGTGTAGTTCTTCCATTACTTTTTGGATTGTATAGAGAGATTACAAAATCTCCCTCACTTGCTTTGTCTATTCTCTTAGTAATTACATCCCAGTCAGTTAAAAGGTCACTCAAACTAATAACAGCCTGATCGTGCATTATAGGAGCTCCTACAAGGGCTGCTCCTGCTACTGATGCAGTTATTCCTGGTATTACTTCTACTTCTATTCCACTGTCAGCTGCTACTTCTATCATGATTCCTGCCATTCCATATATTCCAGCATCTCCGCTGCTGATTAATGCAACAGTTTTTCCTTCTTTTGCCAGTTCAAGAACTTTTTCACATCTGTCTATCTCTTTTTTCATTCCAGATACATAAAATTCTTTCTCTTTAAATTCATCTCTTACTAAATCCACATAAGTTGTATATCCTGCAATTATATCAACATTTTTAAGAATGTTGTAGGCTCTTACACTGATATCCTCCATATTTCCAGGACCTATTCCCACTACATATATTTTTCCTTTATTCATCATTAAAACTCTCCTCATAAATAGATACTGTCATTCCATTATAAATAAATTTATTTTCAATAAATTTCCCTTTTCCATTTGAAGCTAAAAGTGCACAAGGTTCAGATACACAAGATACCCCAATCTGTCTTTTTACAAATTCCGAGCCTTCAAATCTGTCTTCTACTTTCTTTATATCTTCTCTGGAAACTATGACCAACTCTTTTTTCAATAATTTACTGCTTTCTATGATTCCAGCTTCATCAGCTTTCAAATCAACAGTAGCTATTTTCTTTATGCTTTTAATAGAAAGATTATGAGCCTCCATAGCTTTTCTTATTCCTTCCATTATAATTTCTGTTTCTATCCCTCTTCTGCATCCTATACCTAGAATCAGATTTTTAGGATATATTCTTACAGTCTCTATTTTTTCTCTATTAGAAACTACTATTATTCCCTCTTCATTTGCATCACTGTTAAATTTTACATTTTTAGGAAGAAGAATATTTACCTCTTTTCCATCAACTATAAGGGAAGTAACATTTTTTGCCTTTTCAAGACTTTCCAGTTCCCCCTGCATTTTTTGAGAAAGAGTGTCCACAGCTATCTTTCCTGTTACATCTGAACTGGTAGTAATTATAGGAAGAAGTCCAAGTTTTTCAGCAGCTTCATTAGCAAGGTCATTTGCTCCTCCTAAATGTCCAGAAAGAAGAGAGATAATAAAATTCTCTCCTTCATCTGCAACTAATACTGCTGGGTCTATATCTTTACTTTTTATCAAAGAAGCTATTTTTCTTATAACAATCCCTGTAGCCATAATAAATATATGTCCTTCATATTGGCTGAACTTTTCATTTAAAACACTTGTAAAGTCATCCATTTGGATAGTATCTTCTATCTGAAATTTTTTCAATGTAAAAACATCAGCTTTTAATATCTCTCCATATTTCTTTCCTAAATGACCTGCTCCTCTTGTAACAGTCCACACAGCCAGTTTCATTTTACTCTATCCCTTTTCTGAATTCATGTGTGAAAGTTTTATCATATAGTTTAGATTTTTCATATTCATTTCCTAAGAAATCTCCAACTAATATTTGAGCTGTCTTAGATATTCCAGCTTCTTTCACAAGTTCCTCTATTGTTTCCAATGTTCCCATTACTACTTTTTGATCTTCCCAAGTAGCTCTTTGTACTACTGCAATAGGAGTAGTCATTGGATAAGAAGTAGCAAGTCTTTTTACTACATCTCCTATCATATGTACAGAAAGGAATATTGCCATAGATGCTCTGTGAGCTGCAAGACTTTCCAATGATTCTTTTTCTGGAACTGGTGTTCTTCCTTCTAATCTTGTACAGATTACTGTCTGTGATACAGATGGAAGTGTAAATTCTTTTTTTACTGCTGCTGCTGAAGCAAGGAATGAGCTTACTCCTGGAATAACTTCATATTCTATTCCATTTTCATCTAAGACATCCATTTGCTCTCTATGTGCACCAAATATAGCAGGGTCTCCAGTATGGACTCTGGCAACTTTTTTCCCAGCTTTTATTCCTTTTACAGTTACATCCATAACTTCTTCCAATGTCATAGAAGCTGAGTTATATATCTCTGCTCTCTCTTTATGACATTCTATTACCTCTCTTGGTACTAAAGAACCAGCATATATAATAATATCCGCTTCTTTTACTATTCTTTGCCCTTTTATAGTTATTAGTTCAGGATCTCCAGGTCCTGCTCCTATGAAATAAACTTTTTCCATTGTTCAATTCCTCCTTTTTTTAATAACATTGTAGAGAAATAATGAATATCATCTTTTTCCAAATGAGAAATATCAAAATATACTTCCTGATTTTCTTTTCCACAGTTAGAAACCAGTATTACATTTTCCATATTTCCTGTTTTTTCCAAAGCAGCTTTTAATCTGTCAAAGTTTCTGCTGACTTTCATAAATACAAGGTTATCGCTTCCTTCTATCTCTTTTTCTATATCAGTAGTTTCACTCAGACCGATTATTTTCAATGACTCATCTCCCATTACTATTGGCAGATTAAATCTTGAAGAGATATCAGCAAATGAAGAGATTCCTGGAATAGTTTCCACTTCATATTTTTTATCAAGATGCTCTAATATATATACATAAGTACTGTATGTCATAGTATCTCCTATAGTAAGGAATCCTACATTTTTACCTTCATCAAGTAATTTTTCTACAACTCTTGTATTAGCTTTTCTTCCCTCTACTCTGTCTAAAGGATTTTTCAGCATTGGAAATTCCATAAATACAAGTTCTACATCCTCTTTCAAATATTCTTTAGCTATTGTATAAGCTGTACTCCCCATATCTTTTTTTGCTTCTGGTAATATTACTACATCTAATTTCTTTAACGTCTTTATTGCTTTTAATGTGATTTGGTCAGGGTCTCCTACTCCCACTCCAATCCCATAAAATTTGTTATCCATTTACAATTTCCTCCTTCACAGCTGTTATTATATAGATCGGATTTTCTCCATACATCATAGTATATGGACCGACTTTCTTTCCTCTTGATACTGACATATTTACAACTTCTATATTATTAAAACCTTTTTCTTTCAATATAGTCATAGCACTATTTAGTGTTTCAAGTGTTATTGCATTTATAACCAATCTCGAATCAGGTTTAGAATACTTTATAAAATGTTCCACTATCTCTTTCATTCCACCTGTAGAACCTCCTATGAACATTCTGTCATAGTGTGTCTCTGGAATATCCTGTGGTGCTCTTCCATGTATAAGATAATAATTTTCCAAGTTAAATTTCTTTATATTTTCTCTTATTACTTCAAGCCCTTTTTCTTCCTTTTCTATACCTATTACTTTACCATCTTTTAAATATGTAGCGGCTTCTATTCCAATAGTTCCTGTTCCAGCTCCCACATCTATCAATACAGAATCTTCTTTTAATCTAAGTTTAGCAATTGATACTGCTCTCACTTCCTGTTTAGTCATTGGAAGTTCTCCATGTACAAATTCATCATCATAGATGTGCATAATTTTCTCCTTTTTTCAATATTACAATATTCATCTTAAATTCTCTGTTCAATTCTTCAAATTTTTCTATATTTACTCTTGTTATTATTTCATCAGGATAAGAAAGTCTTTCACCCACTATTATTTCTACCCCTCTTATTCCAGAGTTGTAGACATTTTTTCCAATAGTATAAGGAGTATTTTTTTCATCTGTAAGGAGAACTACTCCATCTTTTTCATCTATTGCCTTTACATAATCAAAATCTCTTCCGTGAGCACTTGCCAGAATAAAATTCTGCCAGCACTCTCCTATTTTTGAAAACATATATTGATAAGAGGAAATTCCAGGAATCACTTCCAGTTCTTCAGTTGAAAAATATTTCTTCAAAAATGGAAGAAGGCTGTAAAATCCAGTATCTCCTGATACAACTACTGTTATTTTCTTTTCTCTGTTATCTTTTATATAATCAATCAACTCCAGAAGTTTTCCTAAAGTATATTTCTCACAATTTTCTGGTAAAAGTACACCTATTTCTTCCAGCTGTCTTTTTCCTCCAATGGCGATTTCACACTCTTTTATAGCTCTCACTCCAGCTCCAGTAAGATAATCTAAATTTCCTGGTCCTAGTCCAACTACTCTTATCTTATTCAGCTACCTCACCTGCCAATTCATAGAATCCATCACTATATCCCAATGTATCTCCTTTGAATGAGAATATCAAAGCTTCACATCTTAAATCATCTGCTCTGCTGTATTCCATAACTTTTTTCTTTACTTTTTCTGCTATTACTGTGAAAAGCTCTCTTTTCTCTACATAGTCGCAAGCTTCTTCCACTGTATTAGCTTCCAGTATTTTTCTTATATTTTCATAGCTTTCTCCAACAAGAAAAGCATTTGCTCCCATTATTTCCATTCTTGCATCTGCTACTCTGCTGTGAGTATTAAATATTCCTCCAGCTATTTTTACAGCTTTTCCTATATGTCCTAGGAGTATTATTCTTTTGAACCCAAGCTTAACAGCAGAATCTACCATAAATCCCACAAAGTTGCTTATAACAATCATCTGTTCTAAGTCTAATCCCAGTCTTTCACAATAGTTTTTCCCATAATTTCCAAAGGCAAAAACTACCCAGTCTCTGTCTTTATCCATTCTTAATACTTTCAATTCAGCATACATTGAATCTTTCAAAGCTTCTTCACTCATAGGTTTTACTATTCCAGTAGACCCAAGTATAGATATTCCACCTTTTATTCCAAGTTTCGGATTAAAAGTTCTCAGGGATTTTGCTTTTCCCTCTGGAACATATATAGTTACTACAGCTTTTATATCTTTATCTTCCAGCAGTTCATTTACTACTTCTGATATCATCTTTTTAGGTCCAGGATTTATTGCTGATTTTCCTAAGGGTACTTGTACCCCTTTTTTTGTTGCTACACCTACTCCTCTTCCACCTACCAAGACAAATTTATCAAAATAATGTCCCTTTTCTATTTGGGGAAGTTCTTTTACTAGCTCCACCTTTGCACATATTCTAATACCATTAGTTACATCTGGATCATCTCCAGCAAATTTTACTATGGCACAAGTTGCAAAATTATTTCTTACTCTTAACTTAAACACAGGAATAGTCAAATCTACTCCATTAAGAGTAGTTATATCTATTTCAGAAGCTTCCTTTCCATAAAGAAGAGCTTCAAGTGCTGCTTTTGTTCCAGCTGCTGCACAAGTTCCAGTAGTATATCCGCTTCTTAATTCTTCTTCCATTAGAATCCCTCTCTTTGATACATCTGATAAAGTATACCATGAAGAATAGAAACTGCTACTGTACTTCCTCCTTTTCTTCCATTTATCGTTATATATGGAACTCCTAATGATTTAAAAGCCTCTTTTGACTCAGCAGCTCCGACAAATCCTACAGGAACTCCAACTACAAGAGCAGGTTTTTCTATTTCATTTCTTTCTATCATCTCTTTTAATTGATACAGAGCAGTAGGAGCATTCCCAATAAGGAATATTTTTGTAGAAGGATCTTTAGCTGCTTTTTCCATTCCTACTATTGATCTTGTAACTCCTCTCTCCTTTGCTTCTTTTGCTACTTCGCTGTCTGCTACAAGACAGTAAGCTTCGCAGTTGAATTTAGAGAGTACCATTTTACTTGCTCCATTAACTATCATATTTGTGTCGCAATATATTTTACACCCATTTTTAAGAGCTTCTTTTCCACTGTTTATTGCATCATTCATAAATTCTATCAAGTCTGCATATTCAAAATCCGCAGTAGTATGTATTACTCTTTTTATAACAGGAAGAGTTGTTTCATCAAATTTATTGATTTTATCTCCTAGTTCCTCTCCGATTATTTCAAAACTTCTTTTTTCTATATCTTGTGGTACTTTTATATAAGTATTCATTTATTTACCTTCCTTTTCTAATATATCTTTCAACAGATCAAAGCTAGTAAAGAAATGGATATGAGGATATCCTCCTTTTAATCCCTTTTCTTCAAATATACAGTTCCACTCTCTTCCATCTTTTTTTACAGCAGTATATTTTCTTGTATCATTTCCTATCTCTTTTATCTTTGAGTAATGAAATTCATGTCCTCTTCCAATAGCTTTATTTTCTTTCAATAGATTTATATAGCCAAATCTTGAGATATCAAGTCTGTTTCCCATTTTTATACTGCAATCTATTAAATTGCACATTGGAAATTTCGCTCCATCTAATGTCTCTATCTCTTTAGATAAAAACATAAATCCTCCGCACTCACCGAATATCTTTCCATTGTTATGATAAAATTCTCTTACAGATTCTATCATGCTTCTATTTTCAGAAAGCTCCTTTGCAAAGTTTTCAGGATACCCTCCGCCAAAGTATATTACAACTGCATTTTCAGGTATCTTTTTATCAGCCATAGGGGAAAAATATTCTATCTCTGCTCCTAAATATTCTAATAATTCTATGTTGTCGTTATAGTAAAAACTAAAGCCTCTGTCCTTTGCTATCCCTATTTTCAATCCTTTGTATCTGTCTTTTTCATTCTTAAAAGGATTTTTTACTGGTTCTATTTCTACTTTAGATGCTATTTCCAGCAAAGCATCTACTTCTATTGTTTCTTTTAATACTTCAGCAAGAGATGATATCTTAGACTTTAGATCTCCAATTTCTTCTGCCTGTAATAGTCCCAAATGTCTGCTATCTATATGAAGAGTTTCATCTTTAGGTACATACCCCAGACATTTTACATCTGTGTACATCTCTATTGCTTCTTTAAATATATCATATGTTTTTTTACTTGAAACTTTATTTATAATAACACCAGCTATATTCACTCTTTTATCTAATAATTGATATCCAAGCACTTGAGCAGCTATACTTGTACTTTTTCCCACTCCATCTACTACTAATATCACAGGAATTCCAAGAACTCTTGACAGATGTGCCGAGCTGTTGTTATCTAAAGAGTTATCTATTCCATCATAAAGCCCCATTACCCCTTCAACTATTGAGATATCTTTTTGGTGGTTATAGAAACTATACTTTACACCCTCTTCTCCCATCATAAATAGATCCAGATTGTAGCTTTTATTTCCTGTTATAAACTGATGAAATCCGGGATCTATATAGTCAGGTCCTGTCTTAAACGGCGATACATTTTCAAAAAGAGACATAAGTCCCATAGAAACTGTCGTTTTTCCTATCCCGCTGCTTATTCCTGCAAGCATAAAGGCTTTCATGCCATCACCTCTTTAAGAGCCTGTAACACTTTTATATTATTTTCTCTATTTTTTATTGCAAGTCTTATATACTGCTCATTTAAAAACATAAAGTTAGAAGCATCTCTTACTACTACACCTTTTTCTATCATTTCATCTCTTACTACAGATGAATTTTTCTTCAAAAGTTTTACTAGGATAAAGTTCACATTAGTTTTGAAAGTTTTTATATTTTCAATTTTACAGCTTTCTTCATAGAACCATTTCTTTTCTTCCTCTATCCAATTTTCAGTTGCTTCTATATATTCCTTGTCCCACAGCATAATTTTACCAGCTATATCAGCAAAACTATTTACACTCCATGGCTCTTTATATTTCTCCATCTTTTTCATTATCTCTTCATCATAAGTTATTCCATACCCTAATCTTACTCCTGGTACAGCAAAAAACTTAGTCAGTGCTCTCATTACAAAAATATTTTTATCCTCTAAAAGTACACTTGTCATATCTTCCCAGCCTCTTATAAATTCTATAAAAGCTTCATCTATAAACAATTTTATTCCCTTTTCAGATAAAACATCATTTATCTTTTTTATATTCTCCAAAGAAATAAAGCTTCCAGTAGGATTATTCGGGTTGCATATAACCACCAGATCACATTGAGGTACTTCTTTTAGAAAACTTTCTATATCTAAATTATAATTATTTTCTTCCAATAGAGGATAGTGAATTATTTCACTTTCCACACTGTCTAAAGCTCTTTTATACTCAGCAAAACTTGGAGATATTATCAATGTTTTTTTAGGCTTCATAGCTTTCATATACAAAAACAAAATTTCTGTTGCACCATTTCCAGCTATTATATTTTTAATATCAACTTTGTTATATCTTCCTATATTTTCTCTTAACTCTACATAGTCAGGGTCTGGATACTTTTCAAGAATATCAAAGTTCTCTATTATTGCTCTTTTGAAAGATTCAGGCACTCCCAGAGGATTTATATTAGAACTGTAATCTAATAATTCTCCCTTTCCCTCTCTTTTCAATCTGTAGATATTTCCTCCATGCAGATCCATCTTTTTCTCCTTCTACATCTTTTTTAGTAATAAATCTAATAAATAAGTAATCACTGTAAATAATACTATTCCCACCCATGAAGATACATAGAGAAGCTTTATAGCTTTCATAATATCTCTCAAATCAAAACTTTTCTTTTTATCTCCAATAGTTGGTTTTTCATATATCTTTCCAAAATAACTTGTCTTTCCTCCAAACTGCACTCCCAATGCTCCAGCAAATGCTGCCTCTGAGTTTCCAGAGTTTGGACTTGAATGATTCAATCTGTCTCTTGAAAATATTTTCCAAGCACCTTTATAATCAAATCTCAATATCATTGCTGCTAGAGGTATGATGAATCCCCCTGCTATTCTTGCAGGAATGAAGTTAACCACATCATCTGTTTTTGCAGAGACCATTCCAAAATCCATATATTTATCATTTTTGTAACCTACCATAGAATCAAGAGTATTTATTGCTTTGTATCCCATAGCAAAAGGAAGGGCAAGAGAAACTCCGTCTATATGTATAAAGCTTCCTAAAAAAGCAAAGAACATTGGCGCTATAACTCCATCTACACTGTTTTCGCTTATTGTTTCAAGAACGCTTCTTGTAATCTGACCAATATCCATATTTCCAGTATCTCTGCTTACAAGATAAGAAAGTTCTTTCTTAGCCTTTTCCAGATCTCCCTCTGTAAGTATTTTACATACTCTGAATCCTTCATCTGCCAGACTTTTTGTAGCAAGAGTAGTGTACAGAAAGAATATCTCCAAAATATATGAAATAGCTGATATATAGTAAGATACAATAAATGTAACTCCCACTACTATTATAGTAAGAAAAGCTCCTGAGATTTTTTTATTAGAAGTTTTATATAATATTTTTTCTAAAAAATTAATAAAGACTCCTATAATTCTCACAGGATGTGGAAACCAGTGGGGATCTCCAAATATTAAATCCATTACATATGCAATTCCATATTTCATTATAAAATTCATTTTCTACTCACCTAGTATTTCATATATTTTTTTCATATCTAAATTCTCTCTGAATATCTTTTCAAGCTTATCAAATTCCTGCTCTCTGTACTCATCAAAAGTTATTCCAGCTTCCATTTTCTCCAAGCCTTTTTTCTCTCTTATCTTATTTAGTATATTTCTTGTTACCTCTTCATTATCAAATATTCCATGAAGATATGTTCCAAATACATTATCTTTTACCACTGCAACTGTATGGTCATCATCAGTCACTGATTTTTCATTTCCAGCAGTAACTCCCTGATGTATCTCATATCCTTTTATTTTTACTCCATCCAGTCCTGAAATGATTCCAGCGGTATTTTTAAGCTCTCCAGAATACTGAGTAGTATTTTTTTCTTTTTCCATTATAGTTTCCATATCCAATATACCAAGTCCCGGTATCTCTTTAATGTCACTTTCGATTCCATATGGATCTTTTACTTTCTCTCCAAGCATTTGGAATCCACCACAGATTCCTATTACTGCTGTTCCTTTTCTTGAAGCTTTTATGATTTCAACAGCTATTCCTCTGTCTTTCAAATCTTTCAAATCATCTATTGTATTTTTAGAACCAGGTATGACGATCATATCCTCATCTCCCAATTCATCTGCTGAAGTCACATAATTTATGCTTACATCTTCCTGTATGCTTAGAGCATCTATATCTGTAAAGTTAGAAATATGTTTTAGTTTTATAACTGAAACTTTTATTCCCTTAGTGTCTTTTGATTTTTTAAATTTATCTGTTAAGCTGTCTTCATCTTCTATATCTACATCACTATATGGAAGTACTCCTACTATTGGGACTCCTGTAAGTTCCTCCAGTTTTTTCAGTCCCGGTTTAAGTATCTCTACATCTCCCCTGAACTTATTTATTATTACACCTTTTACTCTGGCTCTCTCTTCTGGTGCCATAAGCATTATAGTTCCATATACAGAAGCAAATACTCCTCCTCTGTCTATATCTGCAACTAAAATTACTGGTGCATCTGCCATGGCAGCCATTCCCATATTAGCTATATCTTCCTCTTTGATATTGATTTCTACTGGACTTCCTGCCCCTTCTATTACACATATATCAAAGTTTTCTCTGATTTTATTATATGAGTTCATTATTTCTGGCTTCAAAGTAAGTTTGAACTTTCCATACTCCATTCCGCTCATATTTCCAATAGATTTTCCATTTACTATAACTTGTATTTTTCTTGCAGTTGTAGGCTTTAATAAAATTGGATTCATGTAGGCTCTTGGTTCTATTTTTCCAGCCATAGCCTGAACTACCTGAGCTCTTCCCATTTCATCTCCATCTTTTGTTATAAATGAATTTAATGCCATATTCTGTGATTTGAAAGGAGCTACACTATATCCATCATTATAGAAAATTCTGCATAATCCTGTTACAGTTATACTTTTTCCAGCTCCTGATGATGTTCCAACTACCATTAGATTTCTATGCTTCATACCTACTCCCTCATGAATATTTTTATACTAAAAAAAGGTGCCATAAATACAGAAATATAATTTTAGAGTTTTTCCAGTAGAAATATTTATTATTAATTTTGTTCATAAAACGTAAAGAAGATAAGGATTACAACAGTTCCACTGTTGCATCTCAGTAATTATGGCAGTTAAAATTAACTGCTTAATTACTGGAAACTCATTTCTCTCAAACATACTGTTTTCTACATTTTATTCACTTCATTAATTACACAAATCTTTCTAATTTCCAAATCTCTAAAACTTAATCTAGCTTCTTGGTCACCTTTATCATTTTTAATATATTATTTTCAAGCACTTTTTTCTCCTCCAAATTTAATACTGGAGAGAAGTATAGTAAATATACACTTCCCGTCCCCGCAGGATAGTTAAAAGTTTTTAAGGCAGGTCTCCTGACTCAGACTCATTCTACTAACAGCCCTTCCCGAAATATTTCAGTGGTTAATCTGCTTTCGTCATCTTCACAGTGGCGGGACCGTGTAAGTTTTTCACTTAGCTTCCCTTTTAATTGCACATATGCAAACCCTAAAAAATTTATTTTTCACACACCAATTATACAAATTATTAATACTTTAGTCAAGCTTTTTAAATGGCTAAATCAGCAGGAACTATGCAGAAAATAACTGTATCGAAAGATATTAATCTATTTTATTTATAAAGAGGTTACTTTAAAAAAGAAGATTTTTTATCAAAATATCCAACTTTCTCATAAAAATATTCTGGGTGCAAAAGATAGAGATAACTCTTACCTCTGCTGCAAGCTACATAAAATAATCTCTTCTCCTCTTCCAGATTTTTTTCTTCAATATTGCTGGGAAAAACGCCTTCCAAAAGTGTTGGTATAAATACCGCTTCCCATTCCAATCCCTTAGAGGCATGAACAGATAGAACAGAGACTTTATTTTTAGTTATTTTTCCTTCAACAGCTAAAATACCTCTTAGCTCTCTAATATATATTTCTAAGCTTTTCTTTTCTTTTACACTACTCTTTATTGTTTTTAATTTCTCTACCTCTTCATTAGTAAAAATGGTTTTTTCCTTAATTATTTCAAACATTAGTTTTTCACATTTATTTAATATTTCACTTAAAGGGTAATCTGATATTTTATCACTTATCCTTATTATTCGATTTAAAACTTTATTGTCTATATTCTTTCTTTTCATTATATTTAATACAGAATAGGAATAATTCCTTGGCAGTACCTTTACCAATTCCTCCAGTTTTAAAATGTCTTCCTTATCATTCCATACTTCCAATATTTTTAAGTAAATATCTACAGGACTTCCAAAAGAAATCTCACTGTTCTTCTGTAAATTAAAAGGTATATTTTTCTCCTTCATTATTTTTTCCAACTTATTGATTATATATTTATTGCGATAGAGAATTGCCATTTCTTCATAAGGGATTCCTTTTTCTTTTAGCTCTTCTATCTTTCTGCAAATATATTCCCCTTGCTTTTCTTCATTTAGAAAGCCGATAACATGAGGTTTTTCTCCCTTCTTCATAGTTCCTTTTACATTTTTATTGTATTTCAAAAGGAACTTTTTAGATATTTTATTTGTATACTCTATTATTTCATCACTGCTTCTATAGTTTTTTTCCAATTTTATCATCTGACTATTAGGAAAATCCTTTCCAAATCTAAGTATATTTTCAAAGTCTGCACCTCTGAATCCATATATACTTTGGTAGTCATCTCCCACTGCCATTATATTTCCATTTGTTCCAGCCAGCATTTTTAAAAATTCCCTTTGAACAGAATTAGTATCCTGATACTCATCTACTATGATATATTTATATTTTTCTCTTAATAACTCAAGAAAAACTTTATCTGTTTTTAATTTTCTCAATACTTTTTCTATTAAATCTTCAAAGTCATACATTTGAAACTCTTTTTTGAATCTCCTGTACTTTATTTTTAAAAATTCCAGCTCCTCCAAATAACCTTTCTCTTTTTCATTTAAAAATTCTGACATATCTTTTTTTCTGCTTCTTGCAGCTTCAAATATTTCAATTACTCTTTTTTCAGAAAGAAAGTTACCCTTATTTTTATCTTTTAATGAATATTCACGAATAAGGAGGCTTATCACAGTACTATTTCTATTTTCATCTATTATATTTAATTTCTCTATCCCAAATATATTTTTATATTTAATGAGGAGTTCAGCACAAAGGGAATGAAATGTTGAAATTGACACTTTATTTTCTCTATTTTCAGTAAGGTTTTCCAATCTCTCTTTCATTTCCAAAGCAGCTTTTTTAGTAAATGTAAGCATCAAAATATTTTCTTCTGCTAATCCCTTTTCTATCATAAAGGCAGTCCTATATACTATAGTTCTTGTCTTTCCAGAGCCTGCTCCAGCTATCACCAAATATTGTCCTTCTATAAATGTCAGTGCTCTTAGCTGCTCTTCATTTAATTCTTTGGAATAGTTTATCCTATACTGCCCATTTAAAATATTTCTATCAAAGTCTTTTATCTCACGTTTTTCCAGTTTTTTTACAAGATATTTCAATTCCTCTTCAATTTTATTTTTTTCATTATTACTGCTTTTCCTAAAAAATTTTATATCTTCCTTTTCTTTCTCCTTCTGAAATACCTTTAAAAATGTTTCAAATATTTTACTCTCCTCCTAGTTTTTATTAGCCAGATTCTCCATAATTTCAACTACTTTTCTTGAATTTTTATGGCTGTTTACATCAGATTCAAGTTTCTTTCCTTTGATAAGATTTATAAATTCCATTGCTTCATAAACCATATCATTTTTATGAATATCTATTTCTATTTTTTCTTCTCTTCCATCTCTATATACTATTTTTACATCTTTCACAGTGGAAAGTTTTCCAATTATTATTGATCCCTTTTCTCCCTGTATTTCTGAAGGTGTTTTTGAATCAGTTATTTTTGAATATGTAATGCTTGCTATTTTATCACTGTACTTTAAGATTATATTTCCATATCCATCTGCTCCGCTGCTTACCAGATAGTTTCCTCCCATATATTCCTCTG
Organism: Fusobacterium ulcerans; assembly: GCF_003019675.1. NCBI lineage: Bacteria > Fusobacteriati > Fusobacteriota > Fusobacteriia > Fusobacteriales > Fusobacteriaceae > Fusobacterium > Fusobacterium ulcerans. The sequence goes on from NZ_CP028105.1 coordinate 3,273,181, forward strand.
GTATTCCAAACATACCAATAGTAAAATACAATGGATAAACTCCTATATCGTATAACGCCCCACCAGAAAACTTAGGATCAAATATATTTGTAAGCTCCCCTTTTTTCAAATTGTCATATCTTGAAGAATACTGACAATAGCTGGCTGATATACCTCTTACTGGTCCTATTTTCTCCAAGCTCTCTTTTATTACATTAAAATTTGGATTCAGTGTGGGTCTCATAGCTTCCATCAATACCACATTATTTTCTTTTGCTGTTTTTATCATTTCGTCTAATTCTTTTACAGTTGGAGCAATAGCTTTTTCACAAATTACATGCTTTCCATTTTCCATCATTTTTATAGCCTGTGATGGATGAAGTCCATTTGGAGAAGCAATATATACTGCATCTACTTTTTGACTTTCAGCCATTTCCTCCAATGAAAGATATATTGTTTTTATATCATGTTTTGTAGCAAAATAATCCCCTTTTTCTACACTTCTTGAATATACTGCTGTTACTTCACATTTTTTTATAGTTTTCAGTGCCTCTACAAATTTATCACTTATACAGCTTGTTCCTATTATCCCGAATCTTACCATTTTTTCCCTCCATGAATTATATATTTGTTATTAATCTCGATCTTTTAAGTATTCCCCTAAAATAAACAATGAAAATACTATTAAAAGTATCACTGAACTAAAGGCTGCACTTTCCAGATATTTTTTATTGGATACCAGAGAATAGTTTACCAGTGAAGCAACAGGGACTATATCCCCTAACTGCATAGTGTACCCTATTGTAAATTCTCCAAATACAATTGCGAATATCTGTAAAAATGCTGACAAAAAAATATTCTTTAAAATTGGAAACTCTATATATATAAATCTTTCAAATCCATTACTGCAATCCAATAGTGAACTTTCAAGAAGATTTACAGGAAATTTTTTTATATATTGATACATAAAGGAATATCCTATTGGAATACTTACCAAAATATATCCTATTCCTAAAAGCACGAGCAGAGGAATATTAAAAAGTACATTGAGATAAAAAAGTGCCACTGCTAAGAAAGCTCCTGATATTCCAAGATTTGAAAAAATTATTACGTCTGTTATTCTGCTGTAGTTTTTTATTATAAAATAGATGACAATTATTGAAATAAAACTCACTGCTGCTGATATTCCTATAGAATTCATTATCCCTCTTATCACTTCATAATCTTCATTAAAGCTCTTTGAGAATATTCTCATATATGCTTTAATTGAAAATTCTCCAGTATAATAATTATAGAAAGAAAAAAGAAAACTTGAAGCAACAATTAAATATTGTAAGAATAGATAAACTATTGAATATCCTCTAAAAAATATATTCTGTTTTTTATATTCCTCTTCTCCTTCCAGTTCATATTCTTTTACAAATACCCCAGTCAGATTAAGTATTATCAATATAAAAAACTGAATCATTCCAAATATCATTGCTTTTGAAAAATTAAGCTCTCCCATGAGGGTAGATGCTATCTCCACTTCTAAAGTAGAAAATCTTATTCCTCCAAGAGACAGAATTATTCCAAATCCTGTAAAGCAATATGTAAATACTAAAATAAATCCTCGAAATATTTGTGGGAGTATCAAAGGAAGCTGTCCTGAAAAAAATATTCTTATATTTCCTGCCCCTTCCATTTTTAATGCCTCTGTGAGTTCCTTAGGCACTCTTTTCAGCCCTTCGCTGATGTACTTGATAAATATAGGCGAGTTGTAAAATACATTGGCTATTATGATAGCTTTAAGAGAGTACAGTATTCCCAGTCCTTTAAAAAATTCCATATTAAAAATAATCGAAAATATTGTCACTGTAGATATTATTGGAAAAAAGAAGGGGATAAAAAGAAGACCATGAAGAAGCCTGCTTACTATCCCTTTTTCATAAGCTGCAAAATATGCTGGTATGATTGCTATAGCAAGAGCTGCCATTGTTGAATAGAATCCCTGCTTTATTGAAAATAAAACTATATCAAGAGTTTTCCTCTCAAAAAAAATACCTGTATCTTCTATTTTAAAAAAATCTCTCATAAAAAAATATAAAGGTATAAACCATACTAAAGCATAAAGTACATTTATATAAATTTTTGTTTTTTCTCTGTTTTTCATTCTAGAATTCCTTTCAAATTTCACTTTCTAATCTATTATATCATTATATCAAGTTTCTCTCAATCTCTCTTTAATAATCCCTTTATAATCTTTTTTTCTTATGATATACTTAACTATATGATAAATTTTTAATATAACTCATTTTCAAGGAGGAAAAATGCTTTATTTTTTACATGGTGATACTTCCCCTCTTCAAATAAAATATGAAGAGTTGTTAAATAAAATTAAGAATGAATTTTCAAATATCCCTGAAAAATATTTTGATGCTTCACAAAAAGAAGATGAACTGTTTCTTCAGGCTGTTTCTACAAATTCTATTTTCAATCCAAAGGAATTATTGATTTTGAGAAGAGCAGAAGATATAAAGAATATTGAAAGTTTTTTTAAATCTTTAAAGCTTTTCAATCTTTCCCAGAAAGAAATTATTATAGTATATGAAGAATTTCTGAATGACTATGGAAAAATTAAAAATCCATTATCTAAAAAAGCTCTGGACTCTATTGGAGAAATAGCACAGATAATCTGCTATAGAAAAGAAAATGAAAAAAAAGCCATTACTTTTTACTTACAGCATGAATTGAATGTATCTGAATATGAAGCTGAAAAATTTGTAGAGATTATTGGAGATGATTTTTTCAAAATAAAAAACGAAGTTGAAAAAGTTAAAAATTATTTAGATGGAGATATATTTAATTTAACTAAAGTTATGCCTATCCTTTCCATCACTAAAGAATATAATCACAGAACTCTTATAGAAAATTTTCTTTACAATAGAAATGCTGCACCTCTTTTAGAATTTCTTCAAAAGGAAAAAGAATATATGGGATTCCTATATATGACTACAGAAGAACTTCTTCTTAATCTTAAACTTAATTATCTTTCAAAAGAATCAATAATAACTAAAAATACCTCTTACAAAAAATTTAATGATTCTATTTTTGAAAATACAAAAAAATATTTTAAAAAAGATAATGGATTTATGCATCCCTATCAGATATTTTTAAAATTTAAGAATATAGATATATTTAAATCAGAATTTATAGAAAAAAAATTAGAAGAACTTTTACAGGCTGAATATAGTATAAAAAATGGTACCTTAGATGATGAAATAGCAGTGGAAACTCTTATATTAAATTTTTTTACTGATTAAAAAGGAAAATTCTATTAAATTCGAATACCTAAATTAGACAAAAAATTTTACTGGGAGGTAGTCTTATGGCTAATGAAAAGTCTTATATTGATATGTTTGATTTAGGAGGTTCTTTAAAAAAGATATGGTATTACTATCTTATCATTGGTATTCTTCTTGCAATAACTGGATTAATTGGAATAGTTAATCCCCTTGGATTTTCAATTTCACTTATTTATGTTTTAAGCTGGAGTTTCTTATTGATAGGACTTCTTAATATCTATTATGCTTATCAAGGAAGAAAAAATAAATATTTCCATTGGGGAATAGTATTGGTAAGCGGTATAATTGATATCCTTGCTGCTGTCTCAATATTTTACAATCCCTTTGAAAGTGCTGTAATACTTCTTATATATTTAGGTATACTTATGTTGTTCAGAGGTTTCTCTCTTATATTTACTAGAGGAAAAGCTGTTGCAGATGAAATACCAGAAGTACATAGTATCAGATCTATTTTAATTGTAAGAGGCATTCTTGATATCATCTTTGGTATCTTATTAGTTATATGTCCTCTTTTAATGGGATATATTCTTCCTGTAATCATTGGATTCTATCTTTTATTTATGGGAATATTATTTATAATCTACAGTATTCAAGTAAAAAGAGCCTAGAAATAGAAAGAGACAGATTTAAATTTATAAATCTGTCTCTTTTTCAATTACATTACTTGTCTTAGAAATGCAATATACTCTTTATCTTTACCGTTAAACTCATAATTAGAGATAAAAAATATTTAATAGCTTATTTTTTATCTTGAATTTTGTCTTTTAGTTTGAATGAAGCATTAAATTTTACTTTCTTCATTTCAGTTGTCTGCATAAGCTCTCTTGTTTTTGGATTGCTTATAGTTTTAGGTTTTATATTTCCAACAGTAAATACTCCTTTGTTGAAGAATTGTACTTTACCATCTTTTTTTAAACCAGCTTCTATAATTTCCAAGATTGCTTCTACATCTTCTTTTGCTTCTGCAATTGTTAAATTATTTAATTTTTTTCTGTATAGTTTAATAAAATCTTTCTTATTCATAGTACCCCTCTAGTCAACATTGATATTTTCTTTAAGTATTTTTCCCTGTCTGAAAACCAATTTATTTTTAGGTAAAGTTTTCTTAATTTTCTTTATTCTTGGATCACAGTATTCTCTAGCTCTTACAGGTTTTATTTCAAATATTCCCCATCCTTTGAATACTAATTTTTTATCCTCTTGTAATATCTCCTCTACAGTTTCCCAAAAAGTTGAGATTCTATGTTGAGCTTCTTTCAAGTTTTTAAGATTTCTTTCATCTTTATAAACTTTGATAAAATCCTTCTCTTTCATTATTCCCTCCCTAAGTCGTTTTTCTCGCTTTCTTTTGAAAAATTATCTTCTGCTAGTGTTCTAGGAAGAAATTCAATAAACTTTTTAAATCTCTGATCATTTAATTTTAAATTCTTGATTATTACAGTTTTATTTTTAGCTGAGTAAATATTTATAATACTGCTTTCCTCTTTTTTCTCCAACAATATTATTATATTGGAATTCTCTTTATCTTCTACTGCATTTAAATATTTCATTTCCAAATATTTACCCATAAGTATCTGCTCTTTCAACCACTGTATATTACCTAAGAATTTATAATAGAATCTCACTCCAATTTTATTATTCAAATTTCTTATTGCTAAAACAGTTTTTAACTTAATAAAGATAAATACTATTAAAAATATAACTACCAAATACAAAATCAATTTCGAGTCTAAATAATTCATTTTTATATCCCACTTTCTCTATCTCTATTCAATCAATGAGAGAGAATTAAGAGCTAAAGCTCTTAACATCCCACTCATATAACTATACCTAAGAGGATATAGTTAAACAAATTACTCTGCTCTTAAACTTTTCAATTGATTAAATTCGAATATTTTTCTTTCTTCTACTTTTGATTGTTTATCAATTTCTGTAAGGAATCCTTGGTATTGCTTTAATAAGTTTTTCATTTCATTAGAGTAAATGCTTCTTCCTTCCATAGAAGTCATGTAGTTGATTCTTTCTCCACATTTATTTCTAAGATTTGTAAGAGAGTTAAGATTATTTTGAGCTGATTTTGCTATTTGCTCCTCTTCTTTGAATCTCTCATTTTCTTTTTGCTCAAGCATTTTTAATTCTGCTTCTAATTGAGAGAATCTTGAATCCACTCCTGCTGCCGGTGCTGCTAATGATACGCTCGATACTAGTAATAATGCTGCTCCTAATAACATAGTTGTTTTTATTTTCATAATAATACTTTCCTCCTAGTTTTATTTTCTTTAGTAATTTAAACGCTTATTATTTTCCTTCTTTTACAGCTTGTAATTGTTGGAATCTGTTGATGATACTTTCTTGCTCTTTCATTTGTCCTTCTAATTCTCTAAGGGCATCTTGATATTTTTTAGCTAATTCTCCATATTGCTCTTTGTAGAATTTAACATCCTTGATTTGTCCTAATTTTGCTGATTTAGTAGAGATTTGATTATATAATTCTCTTTGTTTAGCTAAAGTTGCTTTTGCAGTTTCAGCTATTTGCTTTTCAGAGTTATATCTCTCATCCTCTTTTTGCATAAGCATTTTATATTCTTGCTCAAGAGTGTTGAAACGACTTTCAAATTCTGCTGTCACCCCTGTAGAAAATGCTGATGCTGATAATAAAATTGTTCCTGCTACTAATAGTTTTTTCATGTTTACCTCCAAGTTTATAATATAGTTTTGTTTAGAAAACTTTTTTAGCGTTATTATTTGTTTAGTTTTTCCAATTCAGCAAGTCTTTTTTGCAATTCAGCAAGTCTTTCCTTACTTACATTTTTTCCATCCAGTTCATTATTTATCTCAATTATTTCTCTAAATATCTCTTCTCTAGACAATCTTTGATCTTTAAGAGCCTGTTCTTTTGCTGCTGCATCTGCTGCTGCTTTTTCTTTAGCCTCTTGAGCTCTTAAAATTTCCTGTCTTTTTGCTTCTTCAGCTTTTTCTTTCATTGCAGCTTCTTTTTCTAAAGCCTTTTGTCTCATTTCAGCTTCTTTGATTGCTGCTTTTTCTTTCATTTCAGCTTCCTTTTGTTTCATCGCTGCTTCTTCTGCTAATGCTTTTTGTCTTAGCTCTTCTTTTTTAGCAGCTTCTTCTTTTTCTTGTCTCTCTATTGCCAATCTAACTAGTCTTTCTCTTTGCATATCTCTTTCAGACATATTAGAAGTATTTGGGTTTCCTGTATTGCTGTTAGAGCAGCTTATTAATAGTAAAGAACTCAAAATTATAAGTAATTTTTTCATATCTTTTCCACTTCCTTCCCATCAATTTTTTCAGCTTGTTCATCTTTAATGATTCCCTCTTTTTTTAAGATATCATTTAACTTATATTTTTCAATTATAGAATTATAGTAATCTACTTGTGCCTGATTATATTTTTCTACAGCTAGACTTTTATATAGTATTGGAAGCATTTCCTCTAAAGGTTTATCATCAAATTGATCTTTATGTCTTTTATAAAAATCTGCTGCTTCTTCATCGTTAATTTGTGTTTTGCTTTTTAATTCTCTTTCAATAAAATAATTTATTTTAAGTTGGTTTTGAGCTATTTGAATATTTTCAAGCTCTTCTGGTGTAAATTCAGCTTTTTTTACCTCTTCTAACAATGCTTTATAAACCAGTATTCTTGCAACTTCATCTTTATCTTTTTGTTTTTCTTTCTCAGATAAAGTTATTTGTGTTGGAGCATTATTATTAGTTTTGTTTGTATCATTACAACCTGTTATCAGTATCCCTGCTGCGATAATAGATACTATCCCGCAAATTTTTTTCATTAAAATCCTCCCAGTATTTTGTTTTAAAGAAAATTATTATTTCATTTCTTTAATTTTTTCTTTAATTCTCTGAATTTCATACTCATTTCTTTCTTTTTCTGTCATTCTAGAGATTTCAGCAGCCTTTCTAGCTTGCTCTGCTTCTTTTTCCCTTTGTCTTTCTTGATATTCTCTTCTTCTCTGATTAAGAATATCTAAAGGGTCATCACTACTCTCTTTAGCATTTGAACAGCTAACAACTAAAATGGCTGATAGAAATAAAAAACTTAATTTCTTCATAATTCCCTCCCAAATCGATCTTATTCGTAATTTATAATGATTAAAAGGATCTGCAAATCCTTTTATTAAATTACGTTTTTTCATTAGGTAATAAAAATATCTTATATTAACCATTTCTTTTTTTTATGATATCGTATTTTTGAAAATAAATCAACTGTTTTTTTTAAATAAATTAACTATTTTCTTTCTATAAACTTAAAAAATTGAACTCATATCTTGAATTTATCGTATACTTTGTTAATCATTTCTTGCTCTATTCCTATATACTTTAATGTTTGTTCGGCAGAAGAGTGATTAAATATAGACATTACCAGAGCTATATCTAAAGTTCCTCTATAAACTGTATGCCCCCAAGTTTTTCTTAGAGAGTGAGTCCCAATAGGATATGCAATGTTCAAATCTGCTTTAGCCTGATTCAAATACTTACTTATTGAAACCGTTGAAATAGGCTTGTCAAACAGTTCTTTTACATATTTTCTATTTAAAGATTTAAATAAAAACCCCTTTTCTTTAGAATAACCCAATGTTTCATAATAGTTCTTTAATTCTTCAATTGACCTCTGACAAACTGTATTTAATTTAATCTCTCTCATCTTTTTAGTTTTCTTTTCTTTTAACTTTACTACATATTCACTGTTTATATCTTCAAATCTAATTTTAGACAAGTCAGAAATTCTTAGTCCAACATTTACCCCTATATTTATCAGTGCTAAAATTACTACTTTATCGTTTAATTTGAAATATTTTCTTAATTTTTTTAAATCTTCCTTACAGATGTATTTTACTTCTTGTCCTCTTTTGTCCATTTTTTTCTCCTTTTTTGATTTTTTTGAAAATTATGATAAATTCATCAATAGATCGTTGTTAATGGTTAATATAAGATATTTATATTAACCATTATTTATTTGTTAATTCTTATATACTAGCTATTATAAAAAAAATACTTTTTTCCTTTTAAAAAAATATTTTTTTTGATAAAATACTATGAAAATTATATAAAACTCGTTTTTAAACATTTTAAAAACTTTTTAAATTTTCTTTATATGTTTAAAAACGTATTATTACACAAAAACCTATTTTTTTATCTATTTTTCTAATCAATAAAAGTTCTGATCTAACAAGAAATCTAAATACTTTAATAAAAAAACCTGACTAATTCTTTAAAGTCAGGTTTTTATTTTATAGTTTTAACCTAAATTTATTATCTTATTCTTTTGTTTCTATTTCCTGATTTTTCTCTTCACCAGTATACTCTTTTAAAATTTCATTTAATTTATGCTTTTCTATTATTTCATTAATTGCTACAAGCTTACCTTCATTAATTTTTTGATTTATTAAAGCTTGTTGAAGTTGAGGATATACTTCCATTATAGTTTTATCTTTTAAAATTTCAGTATTATTTTTATATACTTCTAAAAGTTCATAATCAGATATTGTAATGTTGTTTTGTGCAATAGTAGTCAAATAAAACTCAATTTCCATATTTAATTTTAATTCCTCCAGATGCTTTTCTTCTTCAGCAGTATATTTTTTTTCTTTCATTTCATTTAAAATGGCTTTTCTTACAAGCAGCTGTGCTATTGCATCCTTGTTCTCCCTTACATTTTCTAATTCTTTTTCTGTTAGTTTTATCATCTTCTCTCCTTTAGATATTTTATTGTACAGATAATTTTTCTTTCCCAAAATGTTGTTTTTTTCTTTGATTAATTTAAAATATTATTTTATTTTTTTTAAACCACCACCTCTTTTGTTCATTATTTAGAATTTTATAAATACTTGTTTGTTTTTTGTGTGACAATTTCAGTAACACATAGTTATTATAACATACAAAAAACAAAATAACATTTTTACAAAAAAATAATCAACTAAATAACATTCTATAACTTTAAAAAATATTGAATAAAATTTTTTTTATTTTTTTCCATACAACATTTGCCTAAAAAAACTATCTAAGCTTCTTTTTTATTTTCATTCAAATCAATTATATTTTAAATTCTTTTTTTTATTTCCATTAGAATAGTAATCATAAAAATATAAAAAATTTTTTATTATAGCTTCATTTATGTGAAATTTTTGTCACAGAGATACTAATTTTTTTTATTTATATTTTATAAAAAATAAAATAATGTTTTATGAAGCATAAATATTTAATTAATATGTTTAAATACAGCAATAAAAATGTTATAATTTTATTATAATATATTATAATATTAGAGGTGAGAACATGACAGAATTAGAAAAAAAAGAGTTATGTGAAAAGTTTGATGTAAATACTTTGATAAATTATCTTGAAGATAACAATAACCTTGTAGTAAAGTTTTTGTTTAGTGAAAATGAGCACGACTTTCCTTTGGAAATATTTGATATTCTTCTTAGAGAAGTTCAGCTTTTAAAAAAAGTATGTGACAATATGGAAGAATGGAAAGATTTAATAAAAGTATATACAAAGAATATCATCTCTGTAAAAGAAGATTTAAAACTATTTTTTTTCATTCAAAATGGAGAAATTATGAGTATCCCTGTATCAGATGAAGTAAGAGAAAAACTCGAAAATAAAGTAAGTCTTTGGATTGATGAAAGTTTAATATAACAGCAAAAAAGAGGAAACATAAATTTTCCTCTTTTTAAATTACAATTCTGCTTCTTTTATTTTACCACTTATTTTTAGATAATTAGCAATATATACAAAAGGTGTATCAAAAACTGCTACTATAAATTTCATACAGTAAGTAGTGATGAATATTTCTATTAGCACCTCTCTTGGATAAACTCCCCAGAAAGCTATTAATGTAAAAATTGTATTATCAATAAGCTGGCTTATCATTGTACTCATATTATTTCTGATCCAGATATGTTTTCTTTCACTAAATTTTTTTCTCCACATTTCATAGGCCCATATATCATGACTTTGAGATATCCAATAAGAAACAAGTGAGGCTATTGCTATTCTCGGCATAAAATCAAATATTCTTTTTACACCATTAAAAGTAAGCAGTCCTTCTTCTACATTAGATGGAGTAAAAGCTACAGCTACCTGCATTATTAATGTCATTACCAGCAATGAAAAGAATCCTATTTTTACAGCTTTTTTAGCATGCTCCTTTCCATAATTTTCTGCTAATATATCAGTTACTAAAAATCCTCCAGCATAAAGTATATTTCCCAAAGTAGTTCCGAAACCAAATAAATCAACCAGCATAACTACTTGAATATTAGCCAGTATTGTAGATATTGGTATCCAGATATACAGTCCTATTTTCCCAAATTTAGAATAAGCAAATATTATTGCTAAAAAGTTTATCAGCAGCATTACTGCCCATAAAAATTCATTTCTCATTTTTCCTCCTGTAAGTACATTTATTGTTCAAAAACTCCTAAATCTTTATTATCAAGAAGTAATTCTACTCTGTCATCAGATGTTAAATATGAATATTTTTCAATAAACCATTTTACTAACTCATCATCTCTCTCTATTATTGTTCCATTGTTAATAAAAATATTTATTGTTACTCCTTTAAAATTCTTCAAAGCAATCTCTATATCCTTTTCTATCATTTCTCTAGTCTGCCCCTTTACACATACAAGCAAACATACAGAAAATAATTTTTTACTTACTTCTGCTATTTCATCTTCTTTCATAACAAAATTTTTATTATATACTTTTATTCTAAATTCATTATCAAATGTTTCTACTCCCATTCTAAAGCGTATTTCTACACCTGAAAAATATTTTTTAATTTCCTCAAGCCTTTTTATATATCCATAATAAATTTCAAAATAAAGTACTTTTATATTTTTTTCTATAACTACTCTTTTTATCTTTTCTAAAGTTTTGGGAGTCAACTCAAAAACTGATCCAGAATTTATCACTTCTAAAACTCCATACTCCCCTGTTATCTCTTTTAAAACTTCCATATTTACATTATCTATTTCTTTTTCATCCAAAGAATTATCTTCTATATAGTTACAAAAACTGCATTTCCCATATTTACATGGAAAACTTTTTAGAAGAACTATCTCTCTTTGATGCTTGTCAGTAATTTTATTGTATCTTATTCCCATTTTTGCTCCTTATATAAAATTTTTCAATAAAAAAAGCAGAGCCCAACCTCTGCATAAATAAAAAAAGACTAGTTTTTTATAGATGGTTGGTTCACGCTAGGACATCTCCCTCTTATAGAGGATTTAGTGATTTATTTAATTTAACAACATATTTTATATTTAATTTAATAAAAAGTCAACAATAATTTTATAAAAAAGAATGGCTTTTAAACATAAACTAACTTAAATTTTATATGTAATCATATAATCTAAATATTTTTATTTGTTTTTTTACAATAACATCATATTTAAATATATCATAAAAATTTTATTTAATTTTTAACAGCAACACCATACTTAAATTTAATTTTAAATATATCACAGAAATTTTTATTTAATCTTTTTTTGCAATAACATCATATTTAAATTTAACTGAGAAGCTCTCACTACTTAAAATTACCTCATAATCAGACTATAATTTTCATTTAAAGTGAGAAGCTCCTTCATTAAAAGTTGAATATATTAGAATTTTTATTAAAATTTTCTAAATCTTCTTTTCATCTTAAATACTTTTTAAGGCTTCTTCAAATTCTTCTTTAGATATTCCATATCTATTTAATCTTGATAGGAATTGTTTCCCATTAGAATATCCTATTCCTAATTTTCCTCCAACTTTTTCTCTTCTGACACTAGCATCTCCACTTCCTACGAGCCCGCAATCCATCAGATAATCCATTGTAAAGGTTACAGCCTTATCTTCCAATACACTGCATCTGGCTTTCTCTAATGCCTTTATTATAGCTTCAGGAGAGGCGTTCTCTACTCCTACATCACCATCTTTTGTTCCTTCTATTCTTCTGATATAAGCATCCTTAGCTTCTGGAAAAAATTTATGTATATATTTTCTGATTTCCTCTCCAGCATGATCTGGATCAGTAAGAATTATTATTCCTTTATTTTGATTTGCTACTCTTATTTTTTCAATAGTTCCCTGCTTTCTTACAGCAAATCCATTTACTTGTATAATTTCAGCATCAACAGCAGCTTTTACTGCTGATATATCATCTCTTCCCTCTACAACTATTATTTCTTTTATACTTTTTTTCATCATTACCTCTCAAATATCTCTTTATCTTGATTTATCAACCTATATATTGTATCAGAAATACCAGAAAATTAATAGAGTTTAATAAAAAAACTCCTTGAAGATTTTTAATATCAACAAAGAGTTTTATATATTTACTTATTTATTTTTTCATTGAAAAATTTTAAAAAATTAGACATATCTCTAGCTACATAATCCCATGTATGAGTTTCTCCATCACATAGATAGCCTTTAAAATTATATTTATTTTTTTTCATTCTTCCCATTACATCCAACCATTGCTGAAGCATCAGATGATTTACTCTGTCTTCTATTCCAACACTGGCATAAAAATATTTATCATTTAATTTTTCTGCTTTCATGTATTTTATCATACTGTATGGATCCTCTTTTAATATTTTGTATCCCCATGAACCAAAAACTCTTATAAACTGTTTTTTATCAACACTGCTAAAAAGAAATTTTGGTATGTACATAAATTTAAATAACCTTATAACTCTTCTATTTACACTCATTCTTATAAGATTTATTGCACCAGAAAAACTTCCTATAACTCTAAATATATCTATGTATTTTAATCCTAACTTAAATGCTGCATATCCTCCCATAGAAAAACCAACTATTCCCAATGATGATTTTGGAAGCTGCGTTTTTATCTCTGGAATAAGTTCACCAATTATATAATCTTCATATTGATAACCTTTTTCTGTAGCAAAATTGGAATACCAACTTTGTCCTTCTCCACCAGAACCTGTCAAAATAAATATCATAGGTTTTATATCTCCTTTTTTCAGTAGAGATACATAGTTTTCTAATAATTTTCCTTTCTCTAACCAGTCTTTATTTTCATCTCTCAGCCCATGAAGAAGAAAAAGGCAAGGAATATTATCTTTTATATTATTTTTAGGGGTAATAATAGTATATTTCATTTCTTCATTCACAAAAGAACTTTTTATACTTCTTTCTTCTAAAACTACATATTCATTAATTTCATCTTGTGAAATATCTGAATAGTCTGTAGCTGAATTTTTTATAAATTCAATTTCTTCAAAGCTGTTAACTCTTTTCAATTTTCTGGCAAGTTTTGATTTATATGGATAAGTTATTATATAAAATATACCCAGCATAATCATTATCCAGAGTAAAAAAAACTTTAATACCATCTTTGATCCCCTTAATTAACATTATAATTAAAATTCTGCGTTATTAGGTGTTCTTGGGAACGGAATTACGTCACGGATATTTGTCATTCCAGTTACATACATAATCATTCTTTCAAATCCCAATCCATATCCTGAATGAGGGAAGCTTCCATATTTTCTTAAATCTAAATAGAATCCATAGTCTTCTGTATTCATTCCTAATTCATTTATTCTTCCTTCAAGAATTTCAAGATTATCTTCTCTTTGAGAACCACCGATGATTTCTCCAATTCCAGGAGCTAATAAGTCCATTGCTCTTACAGTTTTTCCATCTTCATTAAGTTTCATATAAAATGCTTTTATATCTTTTGGATAATCAGTAAGGAAAACTGGCTTTTTAAAATATTCCTCAGCTAAGTATCTTTCATGCTCACTTTGAAGATCAATTCCCCATTTTACTGGATAATCAAATTTCTTTCCTGATTTTTCAAGTATTTCAATAGCTTCAGTGTATGTAAGTCTTCCAAAGTCACTATTTAATACATTGTTAAGTTTATCAAATAATCCTTTTTCAATAAATTGATTGAAGAATTCCATTTCTTCTGGACATTGTTCTAAAACATATTTAATTATATATTTTACCATAGCTTCTGCAAGTTCCATATTAGCTTCAAGATCAGCAAAAGCTATTTCTGGCTCTATCATCCAGAACTCTGAAGCATGTCTTGCAGTATTAGAATATTCTGCTCTAAATGTAGGTCCAAATGTATATATATTTCTAAAAGCAGCACAATAAGTTTCTCCACTTAGTTGTCCGCTTACAGTCAAGTTAGTTTCTTTTCCAAAGAAATCTTTAGAAGAGTCTACTTTTCCATCTTCGCCTTTAGGAAGATCATTTAAATCTAAAGTAGTTACTCTGAACATTTCTCCAGCACCTTCAGCATCAGACCCAGTTATTATTGGAGTATGTACATATACAAATCCATTTTCCTGGAAAAATTTATGAATAGCATAGGCTATAACTGATCTTACTCTAAATACAGCTGAAAATGTATTAGTTCTAGGTCTTAAATGAGCTTTTGTTCTCAAGTATTCAAAAGTATGTCTTTTATTTTGTAAAGGATAATCTAAATCAGCCTTTTGATATATTTCTACACCATTTGCTATTATTTCTATATCTTGTCCAGCCCCTTGAGACCTTACTAATTTTCCATTTACTCTTATTGAAGAAATTATAGATAAACGTGAAATTTCATCAAAATTATTTAATTTTGTATCAAATACTATTTGGATTCCTTTAAAAAATGATCCATCATTAATTTCTATAAAACCAAAGTTTTTTTGAACTCTGATTTTCTTTATCCATCCTGATATTTCTATTTCTTGATCAATAAACTTTTCTTTGTCTCTGTATAGAGACTTAACTGTTACTTTTTCCATTTTTACCCCCGTAAAACTTTATATTATTTTTGTACTGTTTTCAACTTCGCCATCTACTATTGTTATATTATCTAAATGCCCTTTTACTTGAGCTCTAAATTGCTCCATATACATTTTTCTAAACAATTCTCTTTCTTTTTTTTCATCAAGAGTCAATTCTCTTTCTCTTGAAAGTTTTGTAAAATAATTTATTTTTTCTATTATTTTATTCATTTCCATATTATTTATCTCCTCATTAATTCTTTTATTTTCTTTCCCTAAAAAATGCTTAATTCTTGAAATAAAAAATTAATAATGTCATTATATCATATATAGGACTGGAATTAAAGCCCCTCTTTTACAAGTTATTCTTTTTTTACAAAAATCTATATCTAAATCTTAATATTTATTTATTCTTCTGAGTTTATGTTTCTTATAATTCCAAAAGCTGAAAATATAGTTATAAGGGAAGTCCCACCATAACTGAATATTGGCATAGGTATTCCGAATACTGGAAGCATACCAAGTGCAACATATATATTTATCAATACCTGTGTTATCAAGTAACCACCAATACCAATTGCCAGATATTTTCCGAAATAACTTTTGCACTCCATAGCAGTTCTTTTTATAAGATTAAAAATCAAAAAGAAAAATATCATTATAATAAACATTCCAATAAAACCAAGTTCTTCTCCATATGAAGCTAAGATAAAGTCTGTTCTTATTTCTGGAAGATAACTGTATTTTTGTACTCCATTTGCATATCCTTTTCCTAAAATACCTCCGCTTCCAAAGGCTAAAAGAGATTGTCCTACTTGATAACCTATAGCATTGTCATATTCATTATTAAGAATTCCATTTAAAAAACTTCCTATTCTTCTCATCTTATATCCCTTACCTGAAACATCTCCTAAATGATGAACATAGAGGCATATTCCAGTCATTCCGACTACTCCTGCTGTTATTACTGACACTATCCATTTAGTGTCTATTCTTGACATAAACAGCATAAAAAGCAGTATAGCTATGTAATGTATCATTGTTCCCAGATCATCTTGAAACATTATAAAAAATCCAAATAAAACCATTATAGGCATAACAGAAAAAACTATTGAAAGATTTTTAGCTCCATCTCTTTCACATCTCTCTAAAATATGAGCAATAAGAATTATAAAAGGAAGTTTTAATAATTCCGCTGGCTGCAAACTAAACCCAAATAAACGTATCCATCCTATAGCTCCATTTATTCTGGGAACTATCCCAGGAAACATTTTGGCTCCTATTAAAATAAATGAAAATAAAGCCACAGTTATTATTAAAAGAAAAAGATTAAATCCATTTTTATTATAATGTTTATAATTTATACTCCCAGTAAATATCAAAGCAAAAAAAGCAAGGAACATATATATAAGATAATTGGTGAAAATTCCTATACCTCTTGTATATATAGTATAAAAACTTGCACTAAGCATATTTAGTACACTAAGTATTATTAAAATAAGAATACAACCCATCATAGTTAAACTTCGTCTTTTTTTTCTTTTTTTGTCTTCTTTTTCTTTTTGTTCCTTTTTGAGAATGTTTATTTTGTGGTAAATATTTTTATCATCTATATTTGTATTAGCCATTTGTCCTCCACTATAAACTCCAAAAAATAAAAAAATATTCCCCGAATGGAGAGTTCTAAAAAATGTTATAAAAAAAGCTTGGCAAGTTCCTATCCTCCCGGGAGGCTTCCCTCCAAGTACTTTCAGCGTTTACGGGCTTAACTTCTGGGTTCGGAATGGGACCAGGTGTACCCCCGCAGCTATTCTTACCAAGCTGTGTGTGTATTATTTCTAATAGACACTTGAAACTATATAGTAGCATACGCTTTCGCGCTTTCAATCTTTAGGTTAAAACTTTGACTTATTAGTATTGGTCAGCTAAAAGCCTCGCAGCTCTTACACCCCCAACCTATCAACCTTCTAGTCTCGAAGGAGTCTTAAAGAATACTTATCTTGAAGCTGGTTTCCCGCTTAGATGCTTTCAGCGGTTATCCGTTCCAAACGTGACTACCCAGCTGTGCCACTGGCGTGACAACTGGTACATCAGAGGTTTGTCCATCCCGGTCCTCTCGTACTAAGGACAGATCTTCTCAATATTCTAACGCCTACAGTGGATAGGGACCGAACTGTCTCACGACGTTCTGAACCCAGCTCACGTACCGCTTTAATGGGCGAACAGCCCAACCCTTGGGACCTTCTCCAGCCCCAGGATGCGATGAGCCGACATCGAGGTGCCAAACTTTGCCGTCGATATGGACTCTCGGGCAAAATCAGCCTGTTATCCCCAGGGTAGCTTTTATCCGTTGAGCGACGACCCTTCCATTCGGAATCGCCGGATCACTATGTCCTGCTTTCGCACCTGCTCGACCCGTCAGTCTCGCAGTTAAGCTCTCTTATGCCATTGCACTCTGCGGTTGATTTCCATCCAACCTGAGAGAACCTTTGAACGCCTCCGTTACTCTTTCGGAGGCGACCGCCCCAGTCAAACTGCCCACCTAGCACTGTTTCCGTGGCTACAAACCACAGATTAGAATTTCGACATTGAATGGTTGGTATTCCACCGACAACTCCAATACAGCTAGCGCCATATCTTCATAGTTTCCCAACTATCCTATACATGCAATGCCAAAACCCAATACCAAGCTACAGTAAAGCTCCATGGGGTCTTTCCGTCCTACTGTAGGTAACCGGTATCTTCACCGGTAGTACAATTTCACCAGGCCTCCCGTCAAGACAGCGCTCAAATCATTACACCATTCGTGCAGGTCGGAACTTACCCGACAAGGAATTTCGCTACCTTAGGACCGTTATAGTTACGGCCGCCGTTCACCGGGGCTTCAATTCGGAGCTCTCACTCCTCCTCTTAACCTTCCGGCACTGGGCAGGTGTCAGCCCATATACATCGCCTTACAGCTTAGCATAGACCTGTGTTTTTGTTAAACAGTTGCTTGAGCCTCTTCACTGCGACCCCCAAATGCTTTACAGCGCGTAGCTGTTAACATCCAGGGGCACCCCTTCTCCCAAAGTTACGGGGCAATTTTGCAGAGTTCCTTAACGAGAGTTAGCCTGTCCGCCTTAGATTTCTCATCCTGACCACCTGTGTCGGTTTCGGGTACGGGCAGTTATACCTTAACGTTAGAAGCTTTTCTCGGCAGCGTGGGATTTGTGCATTCATCTTACGACTATATATCACACCTCAAGTCTAATCTAGCGGATTTTCCTACTAGACCACTCTACATGCTTTTACGGGAACTTCCGTTCTCCCGCGCACATACCCTTCTGCGTCCCTCCATCACAAAATATAACTGGCACAGAAATATTAATCTGTTTTCCATTCGCCTACGCATTTTAGCCTCGGCTTAGGTCCCGGCTTACTCAGGGAAGACAAGCTTTACCCTGAAAACCTTGGTCTTCCGGCGAGGGGGATTCTCGCCCCCTTTCTCGCTACTTATTCCTGCATTCTCACTTCTGATACCTCCAGAGTTGCTTACGCTTCTCCTTCAACGGCCTACAGAACGCTCTCCTACCAATTGCTTACGCAATTCCACAGCTTCGGTTTATAACTTAGCCCCGTTACATTGTCGGCGCAGAGACTCTCGACCAGTGAGCTATTACGCACTCTTTAAAGGTATGGCTGCTTCTAAGCCAACCTCCTGGTTGTTTGTGAATCTCCACCTCCTTTCCCACTTAGTTATAATTAGGGACCTTAGCTGGTGGTCTGGGTTGTTTCCCTTTTGACAATGGAAGTTAATTCCCATAGTCTCACTCCTGAGCTTTGAATTATGGTATTCGGAGTTTGATTGAATTCAGTAAGCAATATGCCCCCTAGTTCATTCAGTGCTCTACCCCCATAATTAAACACTCAAGGCTGCACCTAAATGCATTTCGGAGAGAACGAGCTATCTCCTAGTTCGATTGGCTTTTCACCCCTAAACCTACCTCATCTCCCAACTTTTCAACGGCGGTGAGTTCGGGCCTCCACTGTGTCTTACCACAGCTTCACCCTGGACAGGCTTAGATCACCAGGTTTCGCGTCTACGCCCAGCGACTATGTCGCCCTGTTCAGACTCGGTTTCCCTTCGGCTCCGTTATACTTAACCTCGCCACTGAACGTAACTCGCAGGATCATTCTCCAAAAGGCACGCCATCACTCCGAAGAGCTCTGACCGCTTGTAAGCACACAGTTTCAGGTTCTATTTCACTCCCCTCCCGGGGTTCTTTTCACCTTTCCCTCACGGTACTATACGCTATCGGTTAGTAAGAGTATTTAGCCTTACGAGATATGGTCCTCGCAGATTCACACAGAATTCCTCGTGTTCCATGTTACTTGGGAGAGAACATACATTCTAATGAGTTTACCTGTACAGGATTATCACCTTCTACGATCTAGCTTTCCAACTAGTTCCAGTTCGGTCATTAGATATGTTGAATATCTTACAGTTCTTCAAACGTTCTTCCCACAACCCCATATAAGCAACGGCTGTATCCTTGACACTTATATGGTTTAGGCTCATCCCCGTTCGCTCGCCGCTACTTGGGGAATCGTTTTTACTTTCTTTTCCTCGAGTTACTTAGATGTTTCAGTTCACTCGGTACCCTCTTTCGTGCTAAGACTCCATCTTAGCAGATTGCTCCATTCGGAAATCTTGGGGTTGGCGCTCGTTTGCAGCTAACCCAAGCTTATCGCAGCTTACCACGTCCTTCATCGGCTCTTACTACCTAGGCATTCCCTGTGTGCCCTTAATTATTTTAACCTATTTTGTTTTTGTTTAATTTGATTGACAGCTAACTCTGTTTATATAAACAAGAGTTAAAATTGTATTTAATCTACTATATAGTTTCCAATGTCCATAAAAAAATCGAAAAAAAATTTGGTGGAGATAAGCGGGATCGAACCGCTGACCTACGCAGTGCAAGTGCGTCGCTCTCCCAACTGAGCTATATCCCCATACTTATTGGTGCGTTTGAGTGGACTCGAACCACCGACCTCACGCTTATCAGGCGTGTGCTCTAACCAGCTGAGCTACAAACGCAACTGTGATAAAGTTGCACAAGAACATTATCAATAGAATAGAGAAAGAGAAATGATCTCCTTAGAAAGGAGGTGATCCATCCGCACGTTCCCGTACGGATACCTTGTTACGACTTCACCCCAATCGCTAATCACACCCTCGGAACATCCCTCCTTACGGTTAGGCCTGTTACTTCAGGTGCAACCAACTCTCGTGGTGTGACGGGCGGTGTGTACAAGACCCGAGAACGTATTCACCGCAACATAGCTGATTTGCGATTACTAGCGATTCCAACTTCATGTACTCGAGTTGCAGAGTACAATCCGAACTAAGAATAGTTTTATGAGATTAGCTTACCCTCGCAGGTTTGCAGCTCTCTGTACTACCCATTGTAGCACGTGTGTAGCCCAGCGTATAAGGGGCATGATGACTTGACGTCATCCCCACCTTCCTCCTGCTCATCGCAGGCAGTCTCGCATGAGTCCCCAACTTAATGATGGTAACATACGAAAGGGGTTGCGCTCGTTGCGGGACTTAACCCAACATCTCACGACACGAGCTGACGACAGCCATGCACCACCTGTCACCAAGTTCCTCCGAAGAGGCACGAAAACATCTCTGTTAACTTCTTGGGATGTCAAACGCTGGTAAGGTTCCTCGCGTTGCGTCGAATTAAACCACATGCTCCACCGCTTGTGCGGGTCCCCGTCAATTCCTTTGAGTTTCATACTTGCGTACGTACTCCCCAGGCGGATTACTTATCGCGTTAGCTTGGGCGCTGAGGTTCGACCCCCAACACCTAGTAATCATCGTTTACGGCGTGGACTACCAGGGTATCTAATCCTGTTTGCTACCCACGCTTTCGCGCTTTAGCGTCAGTATCTGTCCAGTAGGCTGGCTTCCCCATCGGCATTCCTACAAATATCTACGAATTTCACCTCTACACTTGTAGTTCCGCCTACCTCTCCAGTACTCTAGTTTAGCAGTTTCCAACGCAATACGGGGTTGAGCCCCGCATTTTCACATCAGACTTACTAAGCCGCCTAGACGCGCTTTACGCCCAATAAATCCGGATAACGCTTGCGACATACGTATTACCGCGGCTGCTGGCACGTATTTAGCCGTCGCTTCTTCTGTTGGTACCGTCACTGACTTCTTCCCAACTGAAAGCACTTTACATTCCGAAAAACTTCATCGTGCACACAGAATTGCTGGATCAGACTTTTGGTCCATTGTCCAATATTCCCCACTGCTGCCTCCCGTAGGAGTAAGGGCCGTGTCTCAGTCCCCTTGTGGCCGTTCACCCTCTCAGGCCGGCTACCCATCATCGTCTTGGTGAGCCGTTACCTCACCAACTAACTAATGGGACGCAAAGCTCTCTCACAGCGCATATAGCTTTCATAACCAGATCATGCGACCCAATCATAATATCCGGTATTAGCATTCGTTTCCAAATGTTGTCCCAGTCTGTAAGGCAAGTTCTTTACGCGTTACTCACCCGTCCGCCACCTTCACCCGAAGGATCAAGTAGACTTGCATGTGTTAAGCATTCTGTCAGCGTTCATCCTGAGCCAGGATCAAACTCTTCGTTCAATCTATTTACTCAGTTATATAACTGATTGTTTACACCTATTTATTGTTTGTTGATTTTTTCATCTCTCTCTATTCTGTTGTTAATGTCCTTTTTATTGTTTTTCTTTTCTGTCCCCTTTTCTCGTGGACAAGGATTATAATACCATAATTAGCAATTCACGTCAACAGTTTTTTTTATTTTTTTAAAAGTATTTTGTAATCTATTATATTACCCTTTGATTTTATTAGAATCTTTAAAATAAAAAAACTGGCTTGAAGTTTTTTATTGCTAAATTCCAAGTCAGTTTTTTATAAATTATTTTTTGTATGATGGAATTATTTCTTCCTCTTCATCATATCTTGAATCCATCACACTATTTCTATCTTTGTATTCAAAGACAAATTTTTTATTTTTAGGAATAGTGCAGAATACTTTTTCTCCCGGATTTACTATCTGTCCCTCTTGAATATATACTGCCCCACTAATATAATCTAGTATTCTTTGAGAATCATTTGCATCTAAGTCAAAAAGATTTATGTGAACTATTCTATCTTTTTTTATATGTTCTATACATTTCATACAATCTTCAAATTTAGTTGGTTTAATAAAAACTATATTGACATCCATATCCATATTTTATCTCCTCTTATCATTTAATACTTATACATTAAGGATACTATTTTATTTATATTTTTTCAACTTATTTATTTTTTATTTTTACAATTCCAGGAACAGTGAAATTTTTTCCATCATATCTTAAAGAGGCAGCCTCTTCTCCAATATAATTTGTCACTACTGCATTTCCTACTCTTTCTTCTTCATATCCTAGAATTTCTCCTCTATACTCTATTGGAGCTCCTATTTTATATACTTCCATTTCAGTTCCTAATTTTAAGTTGCTGTTAGCACCTGAATTTATTATTATTGTATTTCCAGATTTTTTTACAATACTTGCACTCCAAGGCATTGAATCCAGTTTTTTTACTATTTTCTCTACTCCTTGTATTACAGCAGCTCTAAATGCTTCTTCTTCTAAAGAAGTATACGATCCGTATGTTCCAGCTCCAAGTACAGTTCCAAATGTGACACTTGAACTTCCTTCACCTGTTTCTATCCATACTTTTCCATTAGTTACATCTATAACTTTTAACTCAATAACAACTTCTGCTTTCTGTTCCTTGCTTTTTGAAAATAATGATTTATTCCCAGTAGTATTCAACGCATATTTTGTTACACTTCCTATCACTACAAAATCTGTATCTAAAAACTTTTGTCTGGATAACAATGATTTTTCACCTAAAGTATTAGAAAAGGCTAATTCTTCTATAACAGAATCTAAATCACTTCTTTCCAATACATTAAATCTTCCAGAGTTTGAAAATTCAGAGGCAAGAATATCTTTTGTTGTTATGTCTGTTCTTTGTGTTCCAAATCTCGAATAATTTTTTACCTTCCCAATAACTACTCTCCTCTTAGGAAGAGTATTCTCCTTCAAAGTATTATATTCTCTCAAGCTGACTACTTTGTCATCTTTTTTTATATTACTTTCTACTCCTGTTTTTCCACAAGATAAAAGAAGAAGGGATATAAAAATCATTCCTGCAATATTCCTTGATTTCATTTTTCACTCTCCTTATAACTTTTCTAAAATTATTTTAACTATTTCCTCAGCTGAAAGATTGCTTGTAAAACCAGAAGCTTTACGATGTCCTCCACCGCCAAATATCCCAGCTATAACATTTACATCTGTATCATGTTTACTTCTCATACTTCCTTTAATAACACCTATTGCATCTTCTCTCAAAAATAAAGATACTTCTGCTTTTTCATATGATACTAAATTCTCTACTATTTCTTCTGTATCTTCTTTTCTTCCACCATTTTTCATAAAATCCTTATTAGAAAGATAAAAATAAGCCAGTCTCTTTTTTTCATCAAATTTCATTTCATACATAGCCTGACCTAAAAATTTTATTGCTGCCATACTTTTAGTATTTAAAAATTCTCTAACTATTTTAGAATTATTAACTCCTATTTTAACCAGATGTCCTGCCATTTTAAATGTTTCTTCAGTAACATTATCGTGTTTAAAATTTCCTGTATCATTTACAAGTCCAGTGTATAGAGATTCTCCTATATTTATATCTATTTCAACATTTAAAAATTTTAAAAACTTATATATTATTTCACTTGTAGAAGAAATGTTTTCTACATAATTAATATCTCCATATTTTGGATTACTAATATGATGATCTATATTTATTGTAAATATATTTTTTATTGCATTTTCCACATTGCCTATTCTGCTCAAAGCAGCACTGTCTACACATATAGCTAAATCTATATCATATTTTTTATTGGAATCATACATTTCTGCTCTTCTTTCTAATTCCAAAAATTTTACTCTGTCAGGAGTTTTGTCCTGAAGAACAAATCTTACCTCACACTTATTATTAAATTTTTCAATTCCAGCTAAAAGAGCAAGCCCTGCTCCAATCGCATCTCCATCTGGATTTACATGAGAAGTGATAAGTATTTTTTTGCTTTCCATTATCTTATTTTTTATATTTAAAAAACTTTCCAAAATTCCCTCCTGACTATGCTTCCAAAATTTTTCTTTCCTCTTCAGTCATTCTTTTCATTCCTTCTTCATAAAGTTTTTCAGGATCATGACCAAGCATTATTGCCATAAGATTCATAACAGCTATCTCTACCATTGCAGCTGCATTTCTTCCAGAAGATATATATAATATTACTTTAGGTATTTTATTTCCTAATATTTCTGATGAAGTACTCTGATAATCTACTGATGTAAGATAATTATCTCTTTCCTGTTCTTTTAATTCTATTATAATATCTAATTTTTTATTTATTCTTACAGCTCCCAATCCATACAGAGTTTTTATATCAATTATTCCCAATCCTCTTATCTCCATAAAATATGGAAGTTTAGCAGCTTTACCAATTATATCTCCACTTACATCTTTTACAAATTTTACCATATCATCTGCTATCAGTCTATGTCCTCTATGAATAAGTTCAAGTGCAGTCTCACTTTTTCCTATTCCACTTTTCCCTACAAGAAGCACTCCAAATCCATATAACTCTAAGAATACACCATGCAGTGACAAATTAGGAGTAAAATATGTTTCTAAAAATCCATTGAAGTTTGCTATCAGCTGTGAAGATTTTTTATATGGACTTCTGCAAAGTATAAGGTCTTTTTCTTTTATTAAGTCAAAGAAATATTGCGGCATCTCTGCATCAGATGTAAGTACAATTATTGGAAAATGAAATTCTAAATATCTCTTTAAATTCTCTATCCTCTTCTCCTCAGATAAACTTTCCAAATACTTGAATTCTACCTTTGAAAAAAGTTGAACTCCTGTATAACCTTCATCTTCATACATATCAACATACCCTGATAATGCTAGAGATGGTCTGTGTATTCCAGTAGTTTTTACATATGTACTGTCTAATTTATCTTCTCCATGTAAAACTTTTAAGTTAAATTCATTTTTTAATTTTCTAACTGGAAGCAGTTTATCGTTATTCATATCACTATCTCCTTGTTTTACCCTATTTGCAGCTATTATTTTTTTAGATTCCTGCATGAAATATTCTGCTGAATTTACTCCCATCATTTTCAATCTATAATTTAAAGCTGCTGTTTCTAAAATTATTGCAAGATTTCTTCCTTTTCTTACAGGAACTGTAACTTTTGGAATTTTTTCTCCTAAAAACTCTTCATATACCTCATCCAGCCCAAGTCTGTCATAGAATTTTTTTTCATCCCATTCTTCAAGTACTACAAGCATATCTATTCTTTTCATTTTTCTTGTTGCTTTGATTCCAAATTGAGTAGTTACATCTATTTTACTTCCATCTCTATTATTTACTATAAAGAAATGGCTGTCCATTATAGTTTTATCAAAACGATTATATCCTTCCAGGTCATTCTCTGCCATTCTTTTTATAATAAGATTATTGTCAGTTATAAGTTTATGTCCTCTTTCCAGCAGTTCTATAGTTACTCCTAATTTTGCATCTTCATATCCTGTAAGCATTACTCCTACTCCAAGTATTTCAAGAAGCATATATCCATTAATCATCTTTTCTTCTGCCAATTCTTTAGATAAGAAAAATTTCATTTCTCTTATAGTTTTAGATGTTCTCATAGGACTTTTAAGAATAGTTTTATTATTCTTTTTTGCAGCCTCTACCATTTCTTTAGTAACTTTAGTTTCTCCTGTTATAATAAGTGCTGGAAAATTATAAGTGAAATATTTATTCCACATTTCAGATTTTTTTTCTGAAGATAACTTGTCCACATATATAGCTTCTTTTTTACCAAATATATGAAGATACTTATTTAATTCATCTCCATCTTCATCAAAAAATCCTATTAATTCATACCCTATCTGATATAAGCTTGGTGTATTTATTTCAAAGTCAAGATCACCTTCATTTACCAGTTCCATATTAAAATGTTCCATTATATCTCTTACAATAATACTTTCTTTATATTTTCTAACTCTATTCAAAGACTATTCCCCCTTGAAATTCTTCTGGTATTTCATTTTCAGGTACAGTTTTTTTTAGTTTGTCAAAATCTTTTTGATAATCTTTATCTAAATAGAAATTATCTTTTCTCAATAAAAAAGAATCTCTTACTTCCTTATTGATAATTTTCTGACTATATTCAATATTTTTCTTACTTCTCTTATATTCCTCATACATCTTGTGCTCATAAAATATAAAAGCTCCTAACAATGAAACCTTTATTAAAATTCCTAAAGTACTTCTTTTTCTACTCATTTATTTCCTCTTTAAATTTACTTAAAAGATAAAATGATCCACATATAAGAATTATTTTTTTATTCATAGCTAAAGCATTTTTATAAGCTTTCATCAAATCATTTTCTACACTGCATCCTTTTGTATCTGAAAGCTGATTATATATTTCATCTCCAGAAGTTCCTCTTGGATTCTCAGCAAGAGATGTTAATATCAAAGTAGAAGAAACACTTTTTAATATTTCCAGCATACTTTTTACATCTTTATCTTTCAA